>JACPZV010000125.1 GCA_016195295.1 Acidobacteriota bacterium | reverse complement strand
CGATGAGCTTGAAGACGTTCTGGGCCCGCGTGCTGGTATCGAGCACCACTTTGGCACCGTTCAGAAGGAAGCCCTGCAAGCCAGGGCACGCGAGGGGCAGGTTGTGCCCGATGGGGAGGATGTCCAGCAGCACGTCGCGCCGCTGCCGGTAGTTCGCGGCGAGCTTCCGGTAGTAGTCGTCGGGCAGACTCAACGCGACCGCGCCCGCTTCCTGCAGCGGCGCGGGCGCGCCCACCGTCAGGAAATCGTGGACTTTTCTGATCGCGCCGGTCAGCGACGGCGGCGAAATCGTCCAGCCCACGCGCCAGCCCGTCACGCTGAACGTCTTCGACAGGCCATTGATCGTGACCGTACGGTCGGCCATGCCTTCGATCGTGGCGATGGGCACGTGGACGTGGCCGTCGTAGATGATGTGCTCGTAGATCTCGTCTGCGATCGCGATCGCGTCCCACTTCCGGCAGAGCGCCGCAATCGCCTCGAGCTCGTCGCGCGTGAAGACCTTGCCGGTGGGATTGTTCGGCGAGTTGAGGATGATCGCCTTCGTCCGGTTGTTGAAGGCCGCGGCCAGCTCGTCGGGATCGAACGTCCAGTCCGCCCTGAGCGGAGTCGAAGGGTCGGGCTCGTGCAGCGTCACGTAGCGCGGCGTCGCGCCGGACAGAATCGCATCGGGACCGTAGTTCTCGTAGAACGGCTCGAAGATGACGACCTCGTCTCCGGGATCGATGATCGCCATCATCGTCGACATCATCGCTTCGGTCGATCCGCAGCAGACCGTGACCTGCTCGTCTGCGACGACCGGCATGCCGTAGCGCCGCGAGAACTCGCGCGCAACGGCCTCACGCAGCGGGCGCGCGCCCCACGTCACCGCGTACTGATTGACGTCGGCGTTGATCGCCGCGCACGCCGCCTCTTTCACCGCCGCCGGCGCGGGGAAATCCGGAAAGCCCTGTGACAGGTTGACGCCGCCGTAGAGCTGATTGAGCCGCGTCATCTCGCGGATGACCGACTCGGTGAACTGCGTCGCCTTCTTCGATCCCGTGAGCTTCGACATCGCTACTCTCCAGCCCCCAAGCCTCCAGCCCCTATGGCTGCTCGTGCGCGGTCTTCACTGAGTCCGAGCCGTACAGCCGCCGGTAATCGGCGGCGGTCCCGAGAATTTTCTTCACGTAGTTCTGCGTCTCGGGGAACGGAATGTCGTCGATGAACTCGTCTCGTTCTATCCCCGGCCGCTCGGAAATCCACCGCGCCACGCGATGCGGGCCGGCGTTGTAGGTCGCCAGCGCGTAGTGCTCGCCGCCGAACTGCTTCACGAGATCGGCGAAGTACGCCGTGCCCATCTTCAGATTCGTTTCCGCCTTCGTCAGCATGCTGATGCTGAAGCGCTGCGGCAGCTTGAGCGACCTGGCGTACTGCCGGCCCGTCGAGGGGAGGAGCTGCATCAGCCCGTAGGCGTTCGCCGAGGACTTCGCGTCGGCCGTGAACGTCGACTCCTGAGCGATCAGCGCCGCGATCAGGTACGGATCGAGGTGGCGCTCTGTCGCGTAGCGCTGGATGAGCGGCCAGTAGTTGACCGGAAACAGCACCTTCAACAGCTCGGCCGGCAACTGCTCGCCGCCCGCGGCCATGTACTGCGGATAGGCGCGCTTCATCGCGTTGATGCCGGCGCGCAACTCGCCGCGCTCGTGTTCGATCCAGCCGATGGTCGCCTGGATCGCCGGCGCGTCGCCCCACGCTTTCTGCGCGTAGTGCAATTCGTCGATCGCCTGATCGTAGAGCGCGAGGCCGAGCAGCGCGCGCACGACGTGTTCGTTCGGCGGCGGCGGGACGCGTGGCGCTGTCTCGTCTTGCGGCGCGCGGCCGTCTGATTGAATGTCGACGACCAGCCGGCGCTGCGGCGCGCGGCCGCCGCGATCGGCGAGATGCGCCGTCGCCAGCCGGCCGTAGTAGCTGTTCAAATAGTCCGTCGCCACGAGCGTGTAGCGCGCGTCGGCCAGCGCGGTGGCCTTCAGTGCGTCGTGCGAGCGCGCGGCCCAGTAGAGCCACGATGGCCGATAGTCGGACCGCGGGAAGTGTGCGGCCGCCGACTCAAAGGCGCTGATGGTGTCGGCGTAGCGGCCGTTCTTGTACGCCCACCAGCCGATCTTCCACGCGGCGCGCTCGGCGTAGCGGCCTGTCGGGAACTTCTCGTACTGTTCGCGAAACACCGTGTCGGCTTGCGCGTCGTCGTTCTGACGGATGTGGTGTGACGCGAGATCGTTCAGCGCATCTTCCGCCCAGCTCGCGGTCGGGAACTCGTCGACGATGCGGCGGACGAGGCGACCGTATTCGCCGTACACGCCGAGATCGCGAAGCGCGCCAGCGTAAAAGTACAACGCTTCGGCCTGGCGCCCGCCGTTCTCCGTGTACGGCTTGACGCCGTCGCGCGCGTTGCGGAATCGCTTCAGGTAGTAGTCGCACTCGGCGAGCCGCAGCGTCACGAGCTCGCGATCGTCGCCCAGCGCCGCGCGACGCACCGACTCGAACGCGGTGCGGGCCAGCGCGTAGCGTTTCGCGCCGAATAACCGCTCGGCGCGGCCGAGCGCCCGCGTGTAACGATCGGTTCCGGGCACGATGGCGGCCTGCGGAAGATTCTCGAGCTCGGCGCTCGCTTGTGTCGCCAGCTCGCTGTACGGGTACTCGTACGCCAGCCGCGAGAACGCCTCGCTGGCCTTGTCCGTGTTGCCCGCCGCCTTCGCCGCTCGCCCCAGTCGCATGAGCACTTCGTCTTGGCCCGTCGTCTTCATCTTCGCGAGGCGGTCGTACACATCCATCGCCGCCGCCTGATCGCCGAGCGTTTCATCACACTCGGCCTCGCGCAGCAACGCGGCCTCCACGAGATAGCCCACCGGCGCCTTCGCTTCGAGCGCCTGGAACGTGCGACGGGCCTCCTCCGCGCGTGCGAGCCGGAGCTGCGCGAGGCCCCGGTAATACTCCGCGTAGTGGCCCAGCGTTCCCTGTTGGACTTCGGGTTTCGACAGAATGGGCAGCGCCTTGGCGAAGTGCTCGTCCACTTCGAGCTTCACGGCGGAGGCCAAATCGGTCAGCGCCGCGGAGCGCGGCCCGCGCGGCAACTCGGGGACGAGCCAGAGCTGCGTGATATCCGCGGACACGCGCGGATGGTCGGTCGGCCTCAGCGCCAGCTCGACGTCCGACGCCGTGCCGCTCTGTTGCGCGTGCGGCGCCGACGCCGGGATCACCAGCGCGAGAACAATCGTCAAGACGGCGCACCGGGCTCTGATCATCTTTGCGGCTTCCAACTTCACTTCTGACTTCTGCGTTCTAGTTCCAACTTTTTTCCAGCCACCAGCCATTAGAAGATATCCACCACGGAGGACGCAGAGGACACGGAGGAGAAGACCTGAATCGGGCGAGGTTGGATTCCACCTCCGTGTCCTCGGTGACCTCCGTGGTTGCTAGTCACCAGCCACCAGCAGCGAAGGGTCGCCGTTCGCCAGCGTTCGCACCAGCTCGTCGTGGAAATAGTCGACGCGCTGTTGGACCGTCGGCGGCACGCGCTGTTCGTACTGGCCGCGCGCGCGCGCGATTTCGCCGCCGAGCCGCGTCGCGAGATCCCCTTCTTGTCGGCCCGCGACGACCTCGGCCTCGTGATACAGCTTGATCTCCAACACGAGCAGCCGCGCGTAGCGTTGCGCCGCGACGTCTGCCTCGGCGCTCGCCTCCTCTGGCGCGGTCGACGAACCCGAGCGCTCGGCTTCCGGATGCGCCATCGCACGCGCGACCTTGAACGCGGTCAGCACTTCGAGGCACCGCGCGCCGTACCGCGTGAGAATCTCGACGGATTCGGGGTTCAGGGTTCCGGGTTGCGCGTTTGCTGAGCCGTTATCCGCGTACAGCACCGCGACGACTTCACGGCTCAGCGCGATCGGGACGGCGAGACCTTCGACCTCGGCGACCGCGGCCGCGAACGACGGCGTGCCCTCGCCGGTCGCGTCGGCGACGGCGGTGTTGGTGCGCACCGCGTCCGCGAGAATCCCGGCGTCGTGAAACGACACGGTGAGCGGCTCCGCGCTCGAATGCGCGACGTCGAAGCCGACCAGACGCCAACTCTGCAGCCGATCGCCCCGGACGAGAAACACGGCCACGCGCGTCGCCTCGGCGTTGGTGGACGAGACGAGGGTGTCGAGAATCTCCGTGAGGGATCGCGCGCGGCCGATGTCGTGAATCGCGGCAACGAGGCGCTCGGCCGCTCCCGGCTCAACGGCGTCGGACGCGTCTGCGTCCTCAGGACGGGCGGGGCGCGACGCGGACAGCTCGTTGAGCGCGGCCTGGATCTGGCGGTCGATGTCGGCGTGGAGACGTTGGGAGAGGGCATCGAGCGCGTGCTGAAGCCCATCGTCTGGCATCATTTATCTATGTCGGCGATTATGGAGGGCGCCTTATCTCGAAGTCAAGGTAGCGATCTCGTACAAGTTCAACTGAGAGAGCGATTTGACGGCCTCTGGCGAGAGCGCAATGTCGTCGGTCGTGCACGGCGGAGCCGAAAAGACCTGTGAGCCGGCGAAATGGAGACGGCGGGAGTCGAACAGGTTGACAGTTCGTTTCAAAAGCTTCTCGCGTTTTGGGCTGATTTATCAGCCCCGATCAACTCCTCCGCGTCAATCTGCTTGAGCGCCGCGAGAGCAGCCTTTGGTGCCGCAGCCCCCTTGAGTAACTGGTGGGTCTTTTCGGAAACGCCGACACCTGTTCCAGAAGATCTTCGGGCTTTTCTGGATTTCTGCCCGTGATCACGTGCCAGTTGGTAATGAGAAAGTCACGGCCGTATCTCTGATGAATGAAGCCCGTTCCCGAACCGACTTTCCGCCGTTCGCCACCTTGGTCTGTGCAGAACGCCTCGATGCAGATCGAAACTCGAGATGCCCGCTCGATCCTGTTTTGAATGATCGTCCATTGCGGCGACACAGTTGAAACTCGATCGGACCAAATCTGTGATGCCCCAAGTGTCGATTGTCGCGATGGCGATCACGTCAAATACCGATCGGAGTGCCGGGCGACCATCTGCTCGCGTCGATCATTCAATCAATTGCGGTCAGAAGCGTCTTGATGGCGCTGCGGAACTTGGGCAGTTCCTTTTCGACCACGGCCCAAACAATTTCTAAATCGACGCCGAAGTAGTCATGAATGACCTTGTCGCGAAGACCGGCGATCCGCTTCCACGGAATGTCCGGCTGACGAGACTTGGTGGCCTCCGAAAGATTCTTTACGGCCTGCCCAATGATTTCGAGTTTTCGCAACGTAGCATCTTGGCGCATTCGTTCGGCCATGAATGCCGCGCGGTCGGTGCCGGAGTATGCGGCGATGTCGTCGAGTGCGTCTCGGATGTGCTGGAGATAGACGCGGTCGTCCTTCACAGGACGGCGGCTTCGGCGAGAATTCGCTTCTGCAGGTACGGGCTTAGGCCACCGTCGGTTAGGACATCGACCGGTCGTGCAAGAAGCTCTTCGAGGTCCTGCTCGAACGCGATTAGGTCCAGCAACGTTCGGCCAGGCTCGACGTCAACGAGGAGATCAAGGTCGCTGTCTGGCCGGTCCTCGCCCCGAGCGTTCGATCCGAACACACGGACATTTCGGACGCCGTGACGCGCCGCAAGTTCGAGGACCGCCTGCCGCTGCTGACGAAGAACATCGATCGGCATCGACGACATGATACTCCGCAGCATCCGACGTGAAGCTCTGGCGTCGGCGGGTTCGGAACCCGCGTCCGAACGGAGGGAGCATGTACCTGACTTTTACCTATTTTGGATGAAGTTGTGTTGACAACTGATTGAACAGAAAGACTTTACGAGTGGTGGAGGCGGCGGGAGTCGAACCCGCGTCCGAGAGTCTGCCGTCGCGGAACTCTACATGCGTAGCCGCTCTTGATTATTCGCGACCCACGTCAAAGAACGACAGAAACCGTGGGTCACT
>JACPZV010000124.1 GCA_016195295.1 Acidobacteriota bacterium | reverse complement strand
TGCGAGTTCGCGAACGACGTGGCGGCGTCGACGAGCGTGGCGGCGCCGACGGCAAGCGCCAGCGTCGGCAGCAGATCCCAGTGGCCCTTCGTGATGACATCGTCCATCAGGTACTTCGTCGTGGTCGGCAGCACGAGGCCGGACAGACGGTTGATCAGCATGAGAAACAGCCCGAGCGCGAGCCGTTTGCGGTGCGTCCAGACGAGCGCGCGCGCTTCTTCCCACGCGCCGGGCGTGAGCGCTTTTTTCTTTGGAGCGGGTGTCTTTGAAGCGGGCGCGCTCGCGGTCAGCGCCGCGGGCGATCGTGGGGTTCGTTCGGCGTGGGCCATTCTAATAATGATACGTCGGGAGAGAAGAGCGCTGGCCTATACGGACGGGTAGGAGGCAGGCAAAGGCAGAAGGCTGAAGGCTGAAGGCAGAAGGCTGAAGGCAGATGTAGGGTGGGTCCTTTCGGACCCGCCTGCCCGAGTGCGTTTGGGGTAATCTTGGCGCCGCGGGAGGCAGCACGATGCGGAAACATCATCTGATCAAAACGCTTTCGCTGGCGTTCGTCTTCGTCGTCGTCGGTGCGCAGGCGGCCGCGCCGCCAGTCGTCAGACAGACCGCGGCGGTCGATCGAATTGTCCTCACCAGTCCGGAACGCGTTGGATTCTCCGGCGAATCGCTCAAAGAGCTCGATGCCGCGATGCAGGGCATCGTCGGCAAGAAGCATCTCGCGGGCATCGTGACGTTGCTGGCGCGTCACGGGCAAGTCGTGCAGCACAAAGCCTATGGCCTGCGGGCCTGCGGGATATCGACAGCGAGACGCCGATGCAGCTCGACACGATCGTGCGCATCTACTCGATGACCAAGCCGATTGCCGGCGCGGCGATGATGATGCTGTACGAGGAAGGCAAATGGCACCCGAGCGATCCCATCGCCAAGCACATTCCTGATGCGGACCAACGCGCTGAACGAACAGACCCTGAATTCCAAGTCGGGCATTGGTCCGGTGCACCTGCAGCCGGGGTTGGGATTCGGGTACGACTTTGCGGTGATGTACGATCCCGCCGCGCTCAAGAGCCCGCTCGGCAAGGGCTCGTACTGGTGGTGGGGCATTGCCGGGACCTGGTTCTGGATCGATCCGACGAACGACGTCGTGTTCATCGGGATGATTCAGCGGCGCGGCGGCGCGCCCGGCGCGGCGAATCACGAAGACCTCTCGCGTACGCTGACCTACAAGGCGCTCGTTGATCCCAAGAAGTGATTTCAGATTTCAGGATCAGATTTCAGATTGGGCTGCCTCACGGAAGACTGGACCTGAAATGAAGTCTGAACTCTGAAGGCCGGCCACCTGGCATCTCACATCATGGGCCGTTCGTCGGCGGAGGGCCCGTACGTGGCGGGGACCGGTATGTCGTTGAGTCGCAGGTACAAGCCGAGTTGCGCGCGGTGATGGATGCCGTGGTGGAGAACCATGTTCTGGAGCGCGGCCATCCTCGGCATCGTCCTGACCGCCTTTCCGCCGACAATCAACGTCCACGGCTTCATCAGATGCTCGTCCGATGTGTCGGCCAGCGCCGCACGGGCATCGCTCACGTTCCGATCGAAAAACGCGAGTAGATCCGACTGCGACGTGGCCACGTTGGGCGGGTGCGTCGGCCCTCCTGGCGGCGCGATGTCCAACGACTCTGCGCCCACCATCGGCACCGTCCGGCGCGGCAGCTCGGCAACATGGCCGGCGAGCCGCCCCATCGTCATCGATTTCTGGTGCGGCTTCCACGCGAGCTGGTCCTCGGGCACGCGCTCGAGCGTCCGACGTGTGATGGCCATCTCGTGATCGAACTGCGATACCAGCAGGTCTTTCAGTCCCATGACGCCTCCTTTGGCGAGTGACTAGTAAAATAGTAGTAACTGCCCGGTCGTGTCAACCGCTATACTGGCTCCGTGCCGAAGCACTATGGTCAGCCTTGTCCGGTGGCCAGAGCCCTCGAGTTTCTCGGCGAGCGGTGGACGCTCCTCATCATCCGGGACTTGCTATCGCGATCGCGGAAGTTCCAGGACTTGCAGACGTCGCTGCGGGGCATCGCCGCGACAGTGCTGTCACATCGGCTGAGGGTGCTGCGGGCCCACGGCATCGTCGAGCGCCGGTTGTACTCGGCGCGCCCGCCACGCGGGGATTACGCATTGACGCTCCGAGGTCGCGAGCTCGGCGTAGTGGTGGCAGCGCTGGCGTTCTGGGGCTCGAGGCACGTGCAGCGCGACGCGGCGCTAGTGCACGATGACTGCGACGGTCCGATCGAAGTGAGTTACTACTGTGCGACCTGCGGGGAGCGCATTCACGGAGGCGCGGTTCGCCTGCGGACGGGCCTGCCGCGCCCCGGCGACCGACGGTCGCCTAGACGGGCCCGACGCGCCGGTTCGGCAAGAGACGAATGAGGCGAATCACGAGAACCTCTCGCGGACGCTGACCGACAAGGCGCTCGTGAAGCCCAGGAAGTAGGGCCAACGGGGATTACACCTTTACACCCCATGTGGTATACCATGGTGTAACCATGGCTCTGAATCTCAAGAACGCTGGCGTGGAACGGCTGGCGGCGGAAGTGGCCCGGCTGACCGGGGAGTCGAAGACCGAAGCGATCCGCCGCGCGCTCGACGAGCGGCGGCGGCGGCTCAAGGGCCCGTCGGCCGGCGAGCGGCGTGCGCGCGTCATGCGATTCCTCAACAAGACCGTGTGGCC
>JACPZV010000123.1 GCA_016195295.1 Acidobacteriota bacterium | reverse complement strand
CGCCTTCCAGTCGAAGCTCGAGTGGTCCGTGCAGATGACGATGCAGTCCGGCGCGCGCCGCAGCGCGTCGGCCTCCGGCATCGACTGCAGCGCGTGCGCGCCGTGTTTGAGCGTCGGGACGTACGGGTCGCTGTAGGACACCACGGCCCCGCGACGCGTGAGGAGCTCGAGAATATCGAGCGCGGGCGATTCGCGCATGTCGCTCACGTCCTTCTTGTACGCGACGCCGAACAGGTGCACGCGAGAACCGTTGATGGGTTTGCGCGCGCTGTTCAGCGCGTCGGCGATGCGCTCGACGACGTAGTCGGGCATCGACGAGTTGACCTGGCCGGCGAGCTCGATGAAGCGGCACTCGAACCCGTTCTGCCGCGCCTTCCACGAGAGATAGTACGGATCGATCGGGATGCAGTGACCGCCGAGGCCGGGGCCGGGATAGAACGGCATGAAGCCGAACGGCTTGGTCTTCGCCGCCTCGATCACTTCCCACACGTCGATGTCCAGCCTGTGGCACATCTGCGCGAGCTCGTTCACGAGGCCGATGTTGACGGCGCGGAACGTGTTCTCGAGCAGCTTGACCATCTCGGCCACGCGCGTCGAGCTGACGGGGATGACCGTCGACACCACCTGCGAGTACAGCAGCGTGGCGGCTTCCGTGCTCGACGGCCCGTAGCCGCCGACGATCTTCGGGATGTTCTTCGTCGTGTAGGTCGGGTTGCCGGGATCGACGCGCTCGGGTGAAAACGCGAGGAAGAAATCGCGATCGGCCTTGAAGCCGCGCGCCTCGAGCATCGGCAGCGCGACTTCGTCGGTGGTGCCCGGATAGGTCGTCGATTCCAGGATGACGAGCTGACCGGGTTTGAGCGACGCCGCGACGCCTTCGAGCGCCTGCACGACGTAGGACAAATCCGGGTCCTTCGTTTTGCGCAACGGCGTCGGGACGCAGATGTCGGCGACGTCCATGTCCGCCAGCTTCGTCATGTCCGTCGTCGCGCGCAGCCGTCCGGCCTTGACCGATTCGGCGAGCTCGTGCGGCGGCACGTCGGGGATGTAGCTGCGGCCGGCGTTGATCTCGGCCACTTTCGACGCGTCGACGTCGAACCCGGTGACGTCGAATCCGGCGCGCGCGAACTCGGACGCCAGCGGCAATCCGACGTAGCCGAGCCCGATGACGCCGACGCGCGCCTGCCGGCCGCGAATGCGCGTGAGAAGCGCGGCGATGGGGGTGGGAGTCATTTTAAATTGTGGACAACCGATCGGCGAGTTGCGGCGCGGCGGCGACGCGCTCGAGGTCGGCGTCGACCATCATCTTGATGAGGGCCGTGAAGTCGACCGCCGGCTGCCAGCCGAGCTGCGCACGGGCTTTCGAGCTGTCGCCGATCAGATGTTCGACCTCGGCCGGGCGGATCAACTTTGGATCGAGCCGGACGTGCTTCTGCCACTCGAGTCCGGCGTGGCTGAACGCCACCTCGACGAGGTCGCGCACGGAATGCGCGATGCCGGTGGCGACGACGTAGTCGTTGGCGTGATCCTGCTGCAGCATCAGCCACATCGCGCGGACGTAGTCGCCGGCAAATCCCCAGTCGCGGTGCGCGTCGAGATTGCCAAGCGAGAGCGTGTCGGCGAGCCCGTGCTTGATGCGCGCCACGCCGTCGGTCACCTTGCGCGTCACGAATTCGAGCCCGCGCCGCGGCGACTCGTGATTGAAGAGCATGCCCGAGACGGCGAACAGGTCGTAGCTCTCGCGGTAGTTGACGGTGATGTAGTGCGCGAAGACTTTCGAGACGCCGTACGGACTGCGCGGGTAAAACGGCGTCATCTCCGTCTGCGGCACTTCACGCACCTTGCCGAACATTTCGCTGGACGAGGCCTGGTAGACGCGAATCTTCGGATCGACGTGCCGGATCGCCTCGAGCACGCGCGTGACGCCCTGCGCGTTGAACTCGCCCGTGAGCATCGGCTGATCCCACGACGCGGGCACGAACGACATCGCCGCCAGGTTGTAGAACTCGTCCGGGCGGATATCATCCACCAGGCGGATGAGCGAGAGTTGATCGAGCAGATCCGCCGGACGCAGCGTCACGCGGTCGAGGACGTGCTGAATGCGCCAATAGTTCGGCGCGCTGGCGCGCCGGACGACGCCGACGACCTCGTAGCCTTTCGAAAGGAGGAGTTCGGCGAGATAGGATCCGTCCTGCCCAGTGATTCCGGTGATAATGGCTCGTTTTGACATTTCCGTGCAAACCACACGATTGTATGAGGTTAGAAACACCTTGGTCAAGAAGCCGCGATGGGAATCATCCGCAGTAACGCGGCGTTCTATCTCGACGCCCGCGCGCGCGGCGTCGACTTCGCTCGCACGCTTACGCTCGGACGCCAGCGTCTGTACGTCACGCCCGCGGAGCTGGCCGCGCTGGCCGCGCGGTACCGACCGGACCTGCGCGATCGGATCGGCGACCTTCGGTACGGCGAACCGGCCGATGCGTTTCTGAAAACCTTCCTCGATGTGCGCGACCTGCAGGCGCTGGATCGATCGGCGTACGAGGGCGCCGCGCTCACGCACGATCTGAACGTGCCGCTGCCGGCGCATCTCCACCAACAGTTCGATGTTGTGATCGATTCCGGCACGATCGAGCACGTCTTCAACCTCCCGGTTGCGATCGCCAGCTGCATGCAGCTCGTCAGGCGCGGAGGGACGCTGTTCCTCTCGTCGCCGGCGAACAACCTGTGCGGCCACGGCTTCTACCAGCTCAGCCCCGAGTGGTTCTTCCGCCTCTTCAAGGACGCGAACGGCTTTTCGCTCGCGCGGCTGGTGCTCGTCACGCATCCGTTTCCCGGCGCCGAGCTCAGTCCCCGCCAAACCTGGTACGACGTCGTCGATCCGGCGGAGATCGGCGCCCGGGCGCCGTTGATGACGCGCACGCCGGCCTTCCTGATGATGGAAGCGACGCGCGTCGACGTGGTGCCCGTGCTGGCCACGCCGCCGCAGCAGAGCGACTACGTCGCGCGGTGGGACGCGGCGGCGCGGACGGATGTCGCGCGCGGCGTCCGCCGAGCGATCTTCCGCAGCCTGCCATCGCGGCTGCAGTCGCTCGCGACGGGCTGGTATCAGCGCGCCATCCTTTGTACGCTGCGCAACGGCCGCGCCTTCCGCCGCCGGTCGTCGTGAGCCCATCAGTCGGTTTTCGAGGGAGCTTGGAGAGCAGGCCATCGCGTCCACCCGGCGTTCGCAGGGCACTCGACGTCACGCGCATCGTCGCGTGGAATGTCGCGGTGCTCTGCGCGCTGCTGGTCGCCATCGAAGGCGCCGCGAGCTGGGTGTTGCTCGTGAGGGATCTGGCGCTGAAGCGCCAGTATGTCGCCGAACGGCGGTACACGACGTACGATCCCGAGCTCGGCTGGATCAACGTGGCGAACGTGTACATCCGGGACATGTACGGTCCGGGCGTGTGGCTGCGGACGAATCGCCAGCGATTTCGAAACGACAAGGATTTCGACAAGGCGGTGCCGGCCGGGAAGCAGAGAGTCATCGTCTCCGGAGATTCCTTCGCGTTCGGATTCGGCGTCGATAACGATCACACGTGGTGTCAGCGCCTGGCGTCGCTCGACCCGAAGCTCGAGGTGGTCAACATGGGCCAGGGCGGGTACGGATTCGACCAGGCGTACCTCTGGTACAAGCGTGACGGCGTCGCGCTGAACCATCACGCGCACGTGATGGCGTTCATCTCCGAAGACTTCGACCGCATGCAGTCCGACACGTTCGTGGGATACGGCAAGCCGGTACTGGACGTCGATCACGATTCCCTCGTCGTCAGAAACGTACCCGTGCCGCACGCCCCGTACTCCGTCCGATTCCCGGCGTTGCGTCTCGACGATTTGCGCAACCTCCGCATCGTCGACCTTCTTGGACGGCTGCAGCACGCGCTGTGGCCGGCGCGGAGCCAACGCGCGAGTTTCTCCACGACCTGGAGCGACGCGAAGATGGACGAGGTCCTTCACCGCATCCTCGAGGATCTCAAGCACTTGAACGCGGCTCACGCGAGCACGCTCGTTCTCGTGCACCTGCCGAGACGGGTCGAGATACCCAGCGAGCGCCTTCCGCCCAGCGTCGAAAAAGTCGTGAAGCTCGCACGCGATCTCGGGATTCCCGTGATCGACCTCGCCGGCGACTTTCACGCCTTGTCGCCCGAAGAGATCGACGGGATGTTCATCAAGGAAGGCCAGGTCGACTACTTGGGCGCGGCGGGCCACTTGAACGAGCGCGGCAACGCGTTTGTCGCGAACATCGTCCACGCCCAACTCGCGAAACTCCTGTCCTCCTCGCCAGCGTCCATCCAGTAACGCATGCGCGCGACCAGTTCCTCGCGGCCGGGCTGGATCGTTCTGGCGATCCTCTCTCTCGTGCAATTCGGACTCATGTTCCGCGCCGCGCAGGGCGACGCCGCGATCGTGGACGAGGTCGCGCACATTCCGGCCGGCTACGGCTACGTGACGTTGCTGGACTATCGGCTGAACCCCGAACATCCACCGCTCGTGAAAGCGCTCGCCGCCCTGCCTCTGTCCTGGATGGACCTGCATTTCCCCAACGACCGCGACGCGTGGAGTGGAGGACTGAACGCGGAGTGGCAGGTCGGCCGCCAGTTTCTGTTCGACTCCGGCAACAACGCGGACCGCATCGTGCTCGTCTCACGGATCGCGCCCATCCTGCTCACGATCCTCACAACGGGGCTCATCTACGTTTGGTCGAGCCGGCTCTTTGGAAATCTGTGGGGGTTGATGCCGGCCGTGCTGTTTGGCCTGTCGCCTCACGTGCTGGCCCACGGGCACTACGTGACGACCGACGTCGCGGCCGCGTTCGGCGTCGTGCTCGCGACGTTTTTCTTCCTGAGATGGCTCGAGGACCCGTCATGGACGACGCTCGTCTTGGCGGGACTCGCCTTCGGCGTGGCGCAGCTGTGCAAATTCTCGGCGGTGTTGCTCGTCCCGTACTTCACCGTGCTGACGGCGTGCTGGGTCGCGCTCCACGCGACGAATCGATGGCGCCGCGCCTCGATGCTCGCGGGCGTCGTCTTGATCGGGTATCTCGTCGTGGTGTACCCGACGTACTTCTTGTTGACGCGCAACTATCCCATCACCCTTCAGGCGACCGATACGGCATTCGCCCTCTCGACCTACGAACACGGTCCCACGCCGGCGGGCGCGACGTGCCGCCTTCAGCGCTGTCCCGCCGATCTCGCGGTGTGGATGAGTCGGCAGCCGATCCTGCGACCGATGGCGCAGTACGGACTCGGGGCGCTCATGGTCGCGCAGCGGACGGCTGAAGGGGGCAAGACCTACTGGCTCGGGCGAGTCGCCGGTCGAGGCTCGCGCGCGTACTTCCCCATCGTCTACGTGTTGAAGGAACCGCTGCCGGTGCTCATTCTGATCTTCGTGAGTCTCGCGTACGGACTGCGGCGGGACTTCAGCCACTTCGCGCTCGCATTCTGGGTTCTCTTCTATTGGCTCACGAGCATGCGCAGCCCGCTGAACATCGGGTTCCGCCATCTGATTCCCTCGCTGCCGTTCGCCTACATGCTCGTCGCGAGCAGTTGGCGCCAATGGAGTCTCAAGAGCGGCCGCGTCACGGTGGGGCTCCTCGCCGTTCTGCTTCTCTGGTTCGTGGGCGAGACGCTCGCGGCCTCGCCGTACTTTCTTTCCTCGTTCAACGAGCTCGGCGGAGGCACGCGCGAGGGCTACCGCTACGTGACGGATTCGAACTTCGACTGGGGACAAGATGCGCTGCGTCTCCGTCAGTTCGTGCTCGACCATCCGGAGATCGATCGGATCGCGGTCGACTACTTCGGCGGCGCGCCGTCCTCGGACTACCTGCGCGGCATCTCCGCCAAGGAAGAGCGCTGGTCGTCGGCGCGGGGCAACCCGACGGAATACGGAATCCACTGGCTGGCCGTCTCGGTCAACGCGCTGCAGAGCGCGGTGCAACCGGCCGCTTCGGATCTCCCTCGCGCCGCCGACGATGAATACCGCTGGTTGACGGCCGTGTGGCCGCGCGCGCGTGGGCTCGGTGGCGTTCCTCGGCCGGACTTTCGCGCCGGCACGTCCATCTTCATCTATCGCCTGCCGTAGCCGCTCGGTCGGCGGTTCGGTACGCGCGAACGGTGTAGCGGCGGGCGGCGAGCTCGCGCCGTTCTTCAGAACGACACCCTTCGAATCCGTACGCGGGAAACGTGAGGAAGTGAGGCGCTTCGTAGAGTAGCCGCGCGTCGCGCGGCGCGGGGATGGGTGTGAATGGGGCGGGCTTGGGCAACCCGAAACAGAAATTCACGAGAAAGTAATTCGACGCCGAAGAGTACGGCGCGTTCGTCGCGGCGTTCAGCGGCGGCGGCGACGTGTACTGATACAACAAGCCCCACGGCTCGAGCTCGCACGGCCTGTCGCGCTCCGCCACGCGTCTGGTATCGACGCCTATCCGATACGCGACGTCGGCCGGGTACGCGACGCGCCGGTACGCCGCAGCCGACGGCGCCCAGGAAAGCAGCGCGACGACGACCGCCGCTGCGCAGGCCGCCGAGCGCAGCGTCCCGCGGCGCGTCGAGAGCAGCGCGTCGCCAAGCGCCAAAGCGAGGAAAAGAAGCAACGGATGGATCAGCCGACCGTACACCACCATCCAATGAAGGTGGTACGCGCAGACGGCTTGCCACGTCCACGCGCCCACGGCCGGAAGCACGAGCCAGTCGATCGGCCTCAGCGCTCGGCCGCGTCGAAGACTGACGCCGAGGCGCGCGGCGTACACGATGAACCCGACAGCCAGAACCGCGCCCGTGTATCCCTCGACGTCGCGAAGGTAGCGCGGCAAGAACAGCCACCCCTCGTCGAACGAACCCAGCGTGATCGTGGTCGTGAGCCCGCCGGACTCGAGGACGTAACTGTGCCCGCCGAGTCGGCTGAGCATCTCGGTCGGCGCCAAGACGAGCGCGACACCGAGCGCGACCGCGCCGATCATCCGCATCGCCGCACGCGTCCCGCTGGCGTGTCGTGCTCGGCCGAACAGGACGAGCGCCAGGATGCACGACATCGGGTAGTAGCCGGGATAAATCGTCACGACCGCGGCCCCGAGCATGCCCACGCCGACGGCAAGCCGCGGCGTCACCTCGCGAGACAGCGCCAGCCACAGTGCGTACATCGCGAGGCACAGCGACCAGTCGTACGGAAACAAATGCCGCACGTAAACGCTCGTGTTCATCAAGAGGCTGTAAACCGCGGCAACGGTGAGGGCGATCGTCGCATCGCCGTCGAACACGAGGCGCGCGATGCGATAGAGCAGGAACACGATGGCCAGCGACGCGAGCACGTTGCACGCCGTCGGCACGAGGAGCGATCGGGGATTCGCGGGCGTGATGCCGAAGGCGTGGGGGACGAATTGCAGCGCGGCCGGAATCATTTTGACGAGCGTCTCGCCAGGCCGTCCCCCCATCCGCGCGATCTCGACGATCCCGTTTCGGACCTCGCCATGGCTGAAATCGACGAGCGCATTGACCGCGCTCTTGTATCGCACTTCGTCCTGGAACGAGTACGCGCCCACGCCGAGCAGCGAGCCCTGGTACGCGCCGAGCAGGACGAGCAACAGCGCGATCGGGAAAATGCGGCGCGTGGCTGGAGTCAAAGGTCAGTCCGTCCCGCGCGCCGGCGGCGCGACCTCGATGACGTAGCACAACGGCGCGCCCAGGCGGCTGACGACGTGCAGTACGCGACCCTTCGTCTGCTCCTGACACGACCACCGCGTCGTCGCCAGCACGATCTGCGGAGACTGTTCGATCGGGACGGACACGAACCGCCCTCGCGCCGCGGGCGTCGCGTCGATGTAGTAGCCCGTGAGGAACTCTTTGCTGCAGTTGGCCACGCGGACCGGCTCGGCGGCGTCAGGGCGGTAGTTCGCCATCAACCACTCGACGCCTTCTCTGTACGACTGCCCCCAGTAGTCCGTGTCGAAGCGTTCCGCGGCGGCCGCGACGCCGCCGCCGAACACGCGATTGAAGTACACGCTCTGATACGGATGCAGCCGGATCATGTCCGCGCACGTCATGACGATCGAAACGGCAATCAGCGCGCCGACGCTCCCGCGCACGGCCCGGTGAATCCCGCTCTGCAGAAATGAGGCGACGGCAATCCCCGCCCCGATGGCGAGCAGCGGGACGACGAAGAGAAAGTGTCGAATGCCGTCATAAAGACTCGACCGGAGCGCGATCGCCGTGGCGAGAGGGAACACGATCTGCAAGACCAGCGTCAGGACGAGCACGACTCGCTCGCCGTCGGCTTGCCGTCGCACGATCGCGGCGATCACGGCCGGCGTTTGCCAGAGCGCGATCGCGGCGGCCACAAAGTAGAACTCCGGCAGCGTCACGCCGAACCAGACCGGCACGTACGTCCATGGGAGATGATTCGGCGCCAGATCGAGACCCTCGAACCGAACCGTGCCTGTGTAGTCCGGAAAGTGCGCGGTCGCCTGAAGCGCGTCGAACGGATTCCTGATCGGATCGATCGCCGCGTAGGGCCAGAACACCACCATGACGATCCATGCGAGCAGGACGATCCTCAATCCCGAGACGGCAAGCGCCGAGACATCGGCGCCCAGTGTTGACTGCGGAGTTCGGTCCGCCGCGCGAATCGCCAGCCACGCCGCCCACACCGCCGCGAGATACAAAAACAGCACGAGGCCGCCCACGCGCACGGCGAGTGTCGATCCGATCGCGAGCCCCGTCGCGATCCACGCGATCGAGGGGAGCCGGGGCAACCATCGCCAGCTCGCGACAATCGCGGCAAACGCCGCGAGCGACAGAACGGCGAATGGAATGTCCTTCGGGTTGTTGAAGGCGTGGCCGTAGTAGACGGGCGTCATCCACAGGAAGACGGCCGAGAGGCATCCCGCCAACGCGCCGCCGAGTCGCGATCCGATCCACAACGCGAGCGCGACCGAGACGAGGCCGAACGCCAGCGACAGCGCGTGCGACGCCTCGTACAATCCGGATCCGGTCGCCGCCCGTGCCGCCTGAGCGAACACGTTGAACAAGCCGCCGTACAACCGGTAGTTGCTCTGGTCGATCGCGCTGCGGTCGGCAAACCCGGTCTTGTACCAGGTGATGACCGTGGCGCCTTGCTTCAACGCAATCTCTTCGTCCCACGTGGCGCCGTATTGATGGACCGTCGCAAGGCCCACCAACGCGGCCGCGACGATGAACGCGACGCCGACCCGCGTCCACCTGTCCTTCATCGCCGCGCCTCGTACGCGCCTCGCGCGTCGGCGCGGCGGATCGCCAGGAGCTCGGCCACGCCCCGCACGCAGTCGCGCGCGAGATTCGCGTGCCGGCCGCTGCGATAATCCCAAGCGACCGGCACTTCGCGCACGGCGTAGCCCCGGCGCAGCGCGAGAAACAGAATCTCGACGTCGAATCCCGGCGACAGTTTCGGGCCGCGCGTCGCACCCCTCCGATCCGCGCCGTACACCACCAGCGCGGGGATCAGCGCGCGCAAGACTTCTCGGCGAAACGCTTTGAACCCGCACTGCGTGTCGACGATGTCGGAGAAGCCGAGGATCAATTTCCGCAGCGCCACCTGCGCCCGCGAAATCAGGATTCGCCCGAGCGGCGCGCCGGGCCGCGCAAGGCCCCGCGAACCCACGACGACGTCTGCGCCGTGGTCGAAGCACGGCAGCAGACGGCTGATTTCGCTGATGGGGGTCGCCTGATCCATGTCGGACATCAGGACGATGCGACCGTTGGCGGCCAGCATGCCGTGCAGCGCGGCGCTCGCCTTGCCGCCGTGCGCGTGACGCAGGACGCGGAACCGCGGGTGTCGCTCGGCGAACGCCTGCGCGCGCTCCGCCGTGCCATCAGTACTGCCATCGTCGACGACGAGGACTTCGTACGAGAGGCCCATCCCGTCGAGACACGCGGCGACGCGAGCCAACGCGCCGATCGCAATGTTCGTCGCCTCGTTGTACGCGGGGATGACGACCGACAGCTCGCAACCGTCACCCGCGTAGGGCGGGTCCTTCTGGACCCGCCGGAAAGCCGGGTCCGAAAGGACCCGGCCTACAACCGGGGTAATTTCGCAATGCGCTCTAAGGGAACTGCGCGATGGCATCCTTGTACACCAGGAACGCGGGCCGGTTCGACCAGTCCGAACGCACGGCCGGCCACGAGCACTTCGACGACGGCTCGTACAAGTCGTAGAAGAAAATCGACGTCAGCCAGCTGCGACGCGCCTGGAATGCCTCCAGTACGCGGCGGTACACGCGGGCCTGACCGTCTTCTCCGCCGCGCTCGCAGGTCGACTCGCCGACTTCAGTCAGCCAGACCGGTTTGCCTTGCGCGCGCGACTGGACGGCGTCGTCGAGGTACGTCTCGAGACTCTGGCGCGCGTACGGATACCAGTGAACCGTGACGACATCAAATTGATCGCCGACGGCCTCCATCGCGGAGGCATACCAGCCGTTGAGGACGCCGAAATGGCTCACCTCGGGCCCGAGCACCTTGGCCGATCCATTCGCACGCTTGATGGCTTGACGGGCGGTGGTCACCAGCGACGCGTAGTCCGACACCGTGCCGCGAAAGAAATCGCGCAAGTCCGGTTCGTTCCAGACGCCGAAGTACCGCACGTCCATGTTCCGGCCTTGATAACGCTCGACCACGGCGGAGACGAAATCATCCCAGTCCTGCAGCCGCAGCGGCGGCGCCTCTTTGGGCCGTCCGCCGTTGGCCCACGACGGCGCGTACGCCAGCGTGGCCAACACGTCGAGACCGCGACCGCGGGCACTGCGAACGGTCGCGTCGGTGGCATCGAAGCGGAACCCGCGCGAGCCCGGCGACGGCTGCATGGTGATCCAGTTGAAGTCGACGCGGACGATACCGCCGCCGAGCTCCCGCATTTTGTCCGCCATCCGCGCGTCGACGTAGTGCGTGACCATGCCGTAGGGCGGCGACGATGCGGATCCCTGAGCGACCAGCGAGCGCGCCGCCAGCGCGATCGCGCCGAGGGCCGCCGCGATCATCGCGAGCCGGCGCATCACCGCGCCTTCCACAACGTCGTCAGCACGGTGGCGCTCGTCGCGAGGAAGATGACGCCCTGCACAACGTAGAGTTCTCCGCGCCAGGCGAGCCAGCTCTGGATCGCCACCACGGCAAGGCCGGCCGCGACGATCAACAGCGTCGTCGACAGCCCTTCGTCCCGGCGCGATACGAGCCAGCCAATCGCCGCCGCGGCGCCCAACGCGTTGCTCAGCGCGTACCCGGCCGGCACGCCGACCAGACCGAAGATCGGGATGAGCGCAATGGCGGCGCCAACGGCCACGATCGCGTAACTGATCCAGGCCACCAGATACACGCGAAGCCGCGAAATCCCCAACACATAGACGGTGAACGGAAACGCGACGAAGTAGAAGAAGTCGCCGAAGAGCTGCATCGGCAGCAACTGCGTCGCCGGCAGAAATGCGCGTGAATACGCGATCGGCACCAGCAGATCCTTGAGAAACAGAATGGCCACGATCGCGGCCGTCGCCAGCCCGACCGTCAACCGCAGCGCCGTGGTCAGCTCGCGGCGTCCTTCGGCGGAAGACCCCACACGCGTGACGGCTGGGTGCATCCGCCCCCACAGCGCGTTCATGAGAAACGGCGTGTAGTACGCGTTGACGGCGAACGGCACGGCGAGCAGTCCGTTGGCATCGATCCCGAACGTCGAGATCACGCGGCTTCCCACCCAGAGCCGGGCCGTCGGCACCAGCACGCCGCTCACGAGCGT
Source organism: Acidobacteriota bacterium (assembly GCA_016195295.1). GTDB lineage: Bacteria > Acidobacteriota > Vicinamibacteria > Vicinamibacterales > CAVVIG01 > SRVP-36. The sequence continues at coordinate 17,771 of JACPZV010000123.1, read as the reverse complement.
GGCGATGCTGAATCGGACCAGGGCGTTCGCCTCGCTCCTGTCGAAGCCGACGTGGAAGAGATCTTCAAGCGGCCGGAGCCGGCGGACGAAAAAGAGAAACGATCCCATCAGCAGCGCTGAGCTCGCAAACACGCTCCAGAACGCACCCGGCAGCCGCCACCACGCGATGATGCCCAGCGTGGCGAGAAAACCGAGGACCGTTGCCCACACGGACGCACGGACGTACAGATCGTACCGGCCGTCCGCGAAGAACACGGACTCGAGATAGCCCGACGCGAGCACCGACAAGGGGACACTGAAGACGACGGCCATGATGTCGAACGTCGAGATGGCGGATCGCGAGAGCGCCTCGGCGCCGAAGACGGCGTCCACCAGTTGGCGCGAGAAGAGGAGCGCGCCGATCACGAGCGTCAGATTGAGGGCCAGCTCCGACGTAAAGGCCGTCGCCAGCAAGCGCCGCTCGCGCTCGCGATCGTCCGGCCCAATCGCGCCCATACGATTGATGATGCCGACCCCCATCGAGAACGAGGCGATTGAAATGCCCAGCAGCTGGAGCTGGGTCGCCTGCGACAGGAAGCCGACGCCAGCGGTGCCGAGCACGAGGGCCACATATTTGATCCGGACGAAGCCGGTCGCCAGGCGCGTGAGACTGAGGATGCCGCCGGCGAAAAACGCGCGGAAGTGATGACGAAAGACGCCGTCAGCCGGATCTTCAGCGTCGCGCGCCATGCGCCTCGTCGATGACGTCACGGTAGATACCGAGCAGCGCCGCCATCTGGCCGTCGAGCGAGAAGCGCGCGCGCACGTGGTCGCAGGCGGCGCGTCCGATCGTGTTCCACGTGTCTCGATGCGCGGCCACCCACTGCATGCGTTCGGCCAGCGAGGCCGCATCGTCTTGCCGGCAGAGCCATCCCGTCACGCCATCGATTATCGATCGCTCGGCGCCGACAAACGGCGTCGCAATCGCGGGCAAGCCCGCCGCCTGGGCGCAGATCATCGTCAGCGCCGGCCCGCCCTCGTCGTCGCCGTTGATGCTCGTCGTCGAGGGCAGGACGAAGACGTCGTGCATGTCGAGCGCTTCGCGGTACGTGGTGCTGAAGCTGGACGCGAGCTGCGTGTCGATGATCGTGACGCGCTCGGCGAGGCCGCGCTGCCGGATGTCGGCGTCGATGGCCGGCTTGAAGGGTCCGTACCCGATCAGGGTGAGCCGCGCGTCGAGGCCGCCGCGGACGACGCGATCGAGCGCGTCGATCAGGTACTTGTGCCCCTTCTTCTCGACGAATCGCGCCGCAATCAGGAAGCGCGTGGGGCCGCCGGTGGTCACGCGCGGCCGGTACGGGTACTGCTCGATGCCGGCCGGGAGATTCCACACGATGATCTTTCCGGGCGGGCAGCCGATCGCGATCAGCCGATCGCGGACGGCGTCGCACAGGACGATCACGCGATCCATCCGCCCGAACATTTCGCCGAAGTTCTCGCGCCACCGCGGATTGCGGAGTGACGCGCTGGCGTCGACGCCGTAAAACGTGACGACCGCCGGCAGTCCCGTGGCGCGAATGAATGGCAGCGCCATCACGCCGGTCGTGCCGAAGTGCGCGTGGATGAGATCGCCGTGAAACTCGCGCGCGTGCGCGAGGCAGAACCGGTTGAAGAGGCTCAACGCCAGCGGCGCCGTGGACCAGATCGACGTCGCGGCGCTCGAGCGCGCGACGCGTCTGACGAGCTCGGCGAACTCGCGCCGCAGCCGCCGCCGCGCGCGCACCCACAACGGCGGGAGGATGTCCTCATCCACCGGGCGGCGGTCGAGATAGTACGTGTGCGGCAGCAGCGTCGACTCGTTCTCGATGAGGTGCGCCGCCAGCAAGAGCGACGCGTGTTCGGGTTTGCTCAGCAGGTACGGATGGATCTGGTCGAACAAGGACGGGGCGTAGGCGTCCCAGACGTGAATGATTCTCACGCAGGTCCCTCGCCGGCCTCGAATACGCGGTCGCTCACGATTTGGCGTCGTCCGAGCACGCAGAATAACATGGGCACCGACATGTCCCCCACCGATCCCGAGCGGCTGGAGCGCGAACGGCGCGACGCCGACCGTCAGTACAACGACGCGCTCACGGCGTTGAACGGCGTCATCGAAACATTGAACGCGCAACCGGCGCTCGGCCGCCAGGATTTTCCGCGGCTCGCCACGGCACTGATCGTCTACCTGCAGCAGATCACGGCGTTCATCGATACGAAGGATCGACAGCTCGCCGGCGAGATCGCGCGGGAAATCCACACGTTCGCGAAGGAGCCCGTCGCGGAACTGCGGACGAAGATCGCGACGCTCGAGCGAGTGACGCGGACAACGGCGCCGTCAGTCGCCGGTCACCAGTCACCAGCCACCAGCCCCCAGCCACCAGCCCTCAGCCCTCAGCCCTCAGCCGTTAGCCCTCAGCCCTCAGCCCTCAGCCCTCTTGACGACGCGATCTATCTCGCCTTCGAAGATGTCGAACATCTGGAGCCGTCGTATTTGATGCGTCTGCTCGACGTCGCGCGACAGAAGCTGACGCCCGGCGCGGTGGTCGTGATCGAAACGATCAACCCGGCGTGCTGGCTGGCGTTTTTCAGCAGCTACGTCCGCGACCTCACGCACGTGCGGCCGATTCATCCCGAGACGCTCCAGTTTCTGCTTCGTGCTCACGGGTTCGAGCGTGTGTCGATCCGATACACCGCGCCCGCACCCGACCACGTCAGGATGCGGCCCGTCGAGCTGAGTCCCGAGCTCCAGCGATCCACGGACCCGACCGCTCGCGCGCTGGTCGACATCATGCACACGCTCAACACGAACGCGACGATCCTGAACGGCCTGCTGTTCTCCTACTTCGACTACGCGGTGATTGGGTTTCGGTCCTAACGATGGCGGGCCGGGCGGGTGCGGCCGACCTGACCTCCATGGAACACATCGATGTCGCCATCATCGGCGCCGGCGTGACCGGGCTTGCCGCCGCGCGCGCGGTCGCGCAACGCGGCTTCTCGACGTGCGTCCTCGAGCGACATGCCCGACCGGGGCTCGACACGAGCACGCACAACTCCGGCGTCATTCATGCCGGCGTCTATCACCCGGTGGACAGCTTGAAGTCGCGGCTCTGCGTGGAAGGCAGCCGCCTGTTGTACGAATTCTGCGCGCGGCACCACGTGCCACACGCGCGCTGCGGCAAGCTCATCGTCGCCCACGACGATGGCGAAGCGCCGATGCTCGAAGCGCTCCGCGCGCGCGGCACGGCGAACGGCGTCCGCGGCCTCGAGCTGGTCGACCGCGCGTTCATCGCGTCGCGCGAGCCGGCCGTCAACGCCGTGGCCGCGCTCTGGTCGCCCGACAGCGGCATCGTCGAGGCGGAGGCGCTGGTCAAAGCGCTGGCGCGGACCGGAGAAGCCGCCGGCGTGATCCTGTTGCCGGGCACACGGCTCATCGGCGCCGATCGCGCGTCCGATCGCCTGCAGCTCCGAACCGAGCGCGAGACGATTGCCACGCGCGTCGTCGTGAACGCGGCCGGCCTCTACGCCGATGACGTCTCCGCCATGCTCGGCGGCGAGCGATTCACGATCTACCCGTGCCGCGGCGAATACGCGGAGTTCGTGCCGGCGAAACGGTCGTTCGTCAACGGGCTCGTGTATCCGCTCCCGCACACCTCGGGCCACGGCCTTGGCGTGCATCTGGTGCGCACGATGGGCGGCGCCGTCTGGCTCGGCCCGACGATTCGCTATCAGGATCGAAAAGATGACTATGAACAGGATCGGCTGCCGGTCGAAGCGTTCGTCGAACCGGCGAGGCGGTTGCTGAAGGACGTCACGCTCGCGGACCTGCGGCTGTCAGGCAGCGGCATCCGCGCGAAGCTTCACCCGCCGTCGGAGTCGTTCGCCGATTTTCTGATCAGACGAGACCGCGAGAATCCGGCGATCGTGCACGCGGCCGGCATCGATTCTCCGGGTCTGACGTCGTGTCTGGCGGTGGGCGCCTTAGTGAGTGACTTCGTCGCGGACGTGTTGTAGGTACCGCGCCACGGCGTCCTGCCAGTCCGGCATGGCCATGCCGATCGACCGCAGCTTCTCGTTCGACAGCGCGCAGTACTGCGGGCGCGCGGCGCGCAGCGGCGCGTCGGCCATCCGGATCGGGATCAGCTTCGGTTCGAGGCCGAGCTGCCGCGCCAGCTCGCGCGCGAAGACGAGCCATGTGCAGTGACCGGAGTTCACGCAGTGATACAACCCCGGCGGCGCCTGGGATTCGACGAGTTGGCGAGTGACCCGCGCTGCATCGATCACGTAGGTCGGCGAGACGGTGCGATCTTCGAAGACTTTCGGGGCCTCGCCCGCCAGCAGCGTGTTGAGAATCCCGGCGATGCTGCCTTTCGCCGGTCCGGCGCCGGGCGCGCGGCCGAAGAGACTCTCCACCCGCAGCACGTAGGCGCGCGGCGCGTCGAGCGCGAACCACTCGCCGAGCAGCTTCGACGCCGCGTACGCGCTGCGCGGATTCGGCCGGTCCTGCTCGGTGTACAGCGCGGACGCCGTACCGTCGAACACGAAATCGGAACTGTAGTGCACGAGGGCGGCGCCGTGCGTTTCGGCGGCTCGCGCCAGCGCGCGGACCGCGAAGGCATTGCCGTTCAGCGCGTCGATGGGATGATCTTCCGAGCCGTCAACGTCGGTGTACGCCGCGCCGTTCACGATGACGTCGGGCTTCACGCGCGCCATCGCCGCCGCCACGGCGCGATCGTCGCTGACGTCGAGCTCCTGGTGCGAGAACGCCACCGTCTCGTGGACCGAGACGCATTCGTGCACGACCGCCGCGCCGATCTGGCCGCGTGCGCCAACCACCGCGATCCGCATCACGCGGCCCTGGACGAGCGATCGGCCGCGAACGCGCGCATCCGCGTCTCGTCGAACACGCCTTCCCAGCGCGCGACGACGGCCGTGGCGATGCAGTTGCCCATGACGTTCACCGAGGTGCGGCCCATGTCCATAATCTGATCGATGCCGAGCAGAATCGCCGCGCCCTCGAGCGGAAGGTTGAACTGCGTGAGCGTGGCGGTGAGCACGACGAGCGCGGACCTCGGCACGCCGGCGACGCCCTTGCTGGTCAACATCAGCGTCAGCATCATCACCAGCTGCTGACCGAAGGTCATCGGCACGCCCGCGAGCTGCGCGACGAACACGCTCGCGAGCGACAGATACAGCGTCGTGCCGTCGAGGTTGAAGCTGTACCCCGTCGGCAGGACGAACGCGACGATGTGCTTCGGCACGCCGAAGCGTTCCATCACTTCGAGCGACTTGGGCAGCGCCGCTTAGGAGCTCGCGGTCGAAAACGCGATCAGGAACGGCTCACGAATCGCCCGGATGAAGGTCGGGAACGGAACGCGAATCAAGTAGGAGACGCCGCCGATCACGATCAGCGCGAAGATCGCGAGCCCGACGTACATCAGCGCGATCAACTTGCCGAGCGTGAACAGCACCGCGAGTCCCTTGCCGCCGACCGTTGACGCGATCGCCGCGAATACGCCGAACGGCGCGAACTTCATCACGTAGCCCGTGAACGTGAACATCGCCTCGGACGTGCTTTCGAGCACGTCGACGATCGGCCGTCCCCGCGAACCGATCGCCGCGACCGCGAGGCCGAAAAACATCGAGAAGACCACGAGCTGGAGGATGTCGCCGCGCGCCATCGCGTCGACGACCGACGTCGGAAACAGGTGCAGGAAGATGTCCCATGCGTGCTGCTGGTTCAGCGCGATCGCAGCCGCCGCCCTCGTATCGGCGCCGATCGGCATCGCCAGCCCGGCTCCGGGCTTGAACAGGTTCACCAGTCCGAGCCCGAGAAACAGCGCGATCGTCGTCGCGATCTCGAAGTAGACGATCGCTTTGACGCCGATGCGCCCGGTCGCCTTCAGATCGCCGGCGCCGGCGATGCCGACGACGAGGGTCGCGAAGACGAGCGGCGCGATGATCATCTTGATCATCCGCAGGAAGGCGTCGGCGATCGGCTTGATCTGCTCGGCGTAGCCCGCGACGTGTACACCGTTCGCGTCGGTCGACGGCCAAAGCGCGCCGGCGACGATGCCGAGGAGAAGACCGAGCAGGATCTGTGTCGTCAGTCCGGGCAGGCGGCTCTTGGCGCTCATCGCGCCATCACGATATCACTCCTTCGTCCTATCACTCCTTCACCCCATCACTCCATCACCCCATCAGCGCCTGGCTTTTATCGCCGCGCGCGTTTCGCGATCGGCCTCGCGCCGCTTGATCGTCTCGCGTTTGTCGTACGACTTCTTGCCCTTGGCGAGGCTCACGGCCACTTTGACGCGTCCGTTCTTGAAGTAGAGCCGGACCGGCACGAGCGTCATGCCCTTCTCGACGGTCTTGCCGATCAGCTTGCGAATCTCCTCGCGGCGCAACAACAGCTTGCGCCGGCGCAGCGGCTCGTGGTCCGCGTAGCCGCGATGGCTGTAGGGGCTGATGTTGACGTTGTAGAGATAGACCTCGCCGTCCTCGACGCGCGCGAAGCTGTCGCGCAGGTTGACGCGGCCTTCTCGAATCGCCTTCACCTCGGTGCCGAGCAGCACGAGCCCCGCTTCGAACGTTTCGAGGAGATGGAAATCGTGGAAGGCTTTGCGGTTCTCGGCGATGCTGCTCTGCGCTTTTTCGCGCTCGGTTTTTTCAGTCATGGTCGTGCCGGGTCCGAAAGGACCCGGCCTACACCTGCAGGCCTACGCCTGTAGGGCGGGTCCTTTTGGACCCGCCGCCAGCCTACGCCTGCAGGGCGGGTCCTTTTGGACCCGCCGCCAGCCTCGCGGCGAGCAACACCGCGGCGATCATGCTCCGCGGATCCGCCACGCCTTTGCCGGCGATGTCGAACGCCGTCCCGTGATCCACCGACGTGCGCACGATCGGCAGCCCCAGCGTCACGTTGACGGCCTGGCCGAACGCGACGAGCTTCACGGGAATCAGGCCTTGATCGTGGTAGCACGCGACGACGACGTCGAACTCGCCGCGGCGCGCGCGGACGAAGATCGTGTCGGCGGGAAACGGTCCGGCCACATCGATGCGGCGTGCGGATTGAGTCCGGCGACGGCGATGCGTGGCCGCGCCACGCCGAAGCGCGGCAGCTCTCTCGCGGTCAGCACGATCGTCGATTCGAGCGACGCCGCAGTCAGCGCGCGCGGGACGTCCGCGAGCGGAAGGTGAACGGTCGCGAGCACGACGCGCAGCGCGTCGGAGTCGAACATCATCGCGACGTCACGCGCCCCGGTGAGGTGCGCGAGCAGATCCGTGTGGCCGTGCCACGGCAAGCCCGCCAGCCGGAAGGCTTCCTTGTTGACCGGCGCGGTCGCAATCGCCTGCACGACGCCGCGCTGCGCATCGTCCACCGCGCGGACGATCGTATCGTACGCCGCGCGTCCCGCGTCGCCGCTCAGCACGCCGGGCGCGAACGTCGCCGTCACGGGCGGCGCATACACGATCGGTTCGCACGCCTCGAGCACGCGCGGATCGGCCGCGGCCCGCGCGGCGATTTCCGGCCCGATGCCCGCGGGATCGCCAACGGTTATTGCGACGCGAGGTTTCATCGGCAGTTGCAGCTTCCGCAACTTCCGGAGCCGCAACCGCCGCTGCCGCAGCCGCTCGGATTATCGCAGCCGCCTTCGCTTCCGCAGCCGCCGTGCTGCACGCCCTTCGCGTTCGGAAGTTCGTACCGCAGGCAGCACTTCAGCCGGCCGCACAGACCGGAAAGTTTCGATGGATTCAAGCTCAGGTCCTGCTGCTTCGCCATCTTGATCGACACGGGCTCGAACGACTGGAGGAACGTCGTGCAGCACAGCGGCCGCCCGCACGTGCCGTAGCCGCCGTAAATCTTGGCTTCGTCGCGCACGCCGATCTGCCGCATCTCGATCCGCGCGCGGAACTCCGACGCCAGCTCACGCACGAGCTCGCGGAAATCCACGCGGCCCTCGGCCGTGAAATAGAAGAGCAGCTTGGACCCGTCGAACGCCTGTTCGACGCGCGCCAGCTTCATGCCCAGCCCGCGCTCGCGAATCTTCAACGTCGCGATCCGATGCGCCTCCTGCTCGCGATGCTGGTGCTTCAACCGCGCGACGACATCGTCTCGAGTCGCCAACCGGACCACGCGATGCGGCGAATCGGCGGACGGCCGGCGCCTGGGCTCGAGCTGCGGAATCGACCGCACGACCGTGCCGACCGCGGGACCGCCGTCGGTGTTCACGACGACGCGGTCGCCTGCGCGTGGGGCGGATTCAGGGGGAAGGTCGCCAAGCAGAAAGGTCTGGGCCCGGCCCACGGGCGTCAACTTGACGGCGACGAGCGGCGCGGGATGCTGTGCGCTCACAGGTACACCTTGTATATAGCGATCGGCAAAGGGCTGAGGGCTGAGGGCTGAGGGCTGAGGGCTGGCGGGTCCAAAAGGACCCGCCCTACAGCTGCAGTCCGGGACGGACCCGGCCTCCAGCTGACCCGCGCTAGAGCTGGGAATGTAGGCCGGGTCCTTTTGGACCCGGCTCGATCACAGCTGCAGCACGAGCCAGTCCGCGACCACCTTCGCGCCGGCGTTCCGTTCCAGCGCCCCAAGGGCCCGATCGATCGCCGTAAACGCGCGCACGCCGCGCTCGCCGCGATAGGTCTGCGTGAGCCGCCCGAGCGCGGGCTGCACGTCAGGGTTCGCGAGCGCGCGGACGTCCGCGCGGGTTGCCAAAACTTCCACGTCACGTACGAGCGCCGCCATCGCGCGCAAATGCGTCGCGAGCTGATCGCGATCGCTCCCTCCGCCCGCTCCGGTCTTCGCCAACAACTCCTTCGCGCTCTCGAGGCGGCGCCCCGGATCGCCGCTCGCCGCCGCCTGTGCCAGCACGCGTTCGGCGAGATCGCGCGCTTCGACGAGATCGCCCGCGCTCGCTTCGAGCGCGCGCCTGAGGCTGCCGTCGGCATTCGCGGCGACGGCCCGCGCTTCGCGGTCGCTCTGACAGCGCTGGATCAGCGCCGTGGCGATGTCGCTCGCCGCCAGCGGCCGGAATCGCAGCTGCGGACACCGCGAGCGCACCGTCGGCAGCAGGACGTCGGGACGCGACGTCACGAGCAGGAAGACCGAAGACGACGGCGGCTCTTCAAGCGTTTTCAGCAGCGCGTGCTGCGCCGCCGGCAGCAGCGTATCCGCGTCATCGATGATCACGACGCGCCGGCGCCCTTCGAACGGCCGATAGGCCGCGCGATCGACGAGGTCACGCACCTGATCGATCTTGATGGCGCCGCTGTCGCCCGGCTCCAGGATCAGCACGTCCGGATGCACGCCCCGCGCGATCCGCGTGCACGCCGGGCACTTGCCGCAAGAATCGGTTCCGGGTTCAGGGTTCCGGGTTCGAGGTTCGAGACAGTTCAGCGCCTGGGCCGCAGCGACGGCGGTCAACTTCTTGCCGACCCCGTCGGGGCCGGTCAGCAGAAGGCTGGGCGGCAGCGTGCCGCCGGCGATCGACCGGGCCAGCAAATCGACGAGACGAACGTGACCGACGATGTCGCGAAAAGGCATGACAAATGTGTGTCGGCTCGCATCGTATCACGCGGACCGCGGCTCCTGGGACACCATGTCTGTCAATGTCTTGCCGTGGGAACGCGCAGTACGCCGCGGGAGCTTTTGCGGTAGATTTCCCAGGGCAACTCGTCACGCCTCACCATGTCGCGGGGTGACTGCCCTGACCGGAGGAGCGGATTCATGGTCGCGTCGAAGTGGTGGTCGCTGCCGTTGGCTCTGATCGCCGGTCTCACTCTGACCGCGCAGAGCAGCAGGACGTACAAAGCGCGGTTGTCGCCGGTGGCGCTCGACATCGCCATGCAGGCGACTATCAGCGGAGCCGGGAGCGTCTCCGCGGTGCTGACGGGAACGAAGCTGACGATCACGGGGACGTTCGACGGATTGAAATCGCCGGCGACGATCGCGCAGATTCACAAGGGACCGGTAAAGGGCATGCGCGGACCCTCGATCTTCGATCTCACGGTCGCACCCGGCACCACCGCAACGAGCGGAACGATCAGCGGCGCGGTGACGCTCACGCCGGTGCAGGTCACCGATCTCGAGAAGGGCCGGCTCTACGTGCAGGTGCACAGCGAAAAAGCACCGGACGGCAATCTGTGGGGCTGGTTGTTAGCTCAGGAGAATCGACGATGAACAAATCAGCCACCAGTTGCTGGTCGTCGGTCAGCCTGGCAGTGGTTAGCGCGGGCGTGCTCTTCGGCGTCGCGCTGATCGCCGGTCAACAGCCGCTGGCCGCCGTCTTCACAGCGGAACAGGCCGCCGCCGGCCGCGCGGCGTATCAGGCCAACTGCGCGAGCTGTCACCTGCCCGATCTCGCGGGCCGCAACGAAGCGCCGCAACTCGCCGGCGCGAACTTCATGAACACGTGGCGCACGCGCACGACGCGCGATCTGTTCGAGTACATCCAGGGCACGATGCCGCCCAACGCGCCGAGCCTCGACGCGGCGCAGTACCTCACTATCGCGACGTACATCCTGCAGGCCAACGGCGCGCCGGCCGGATCGCAGGCGTTCACACCGACGACCGCGGCGCCGATCGGCACGGTCGCGACCGGCCCGATAAGCAGTGTCCAGACGAACGCCGCCGGCGCGGGCGGCGGGCGTGGCGCCAACGCCGGTGCTGGTGCGAATGCAGCGGCGGGACGCGGCGCGGCGCAGGGACGCGGCGGCGCAGGCGGTCAGGCGCCAGGCGGGCGCGGCGGTGCGCCGGCGAACGCGGGACCGCTCGGTCTCACCGTGACGGGCGAGGTGAAGAACTACGTGCCCGTCACAGACGAGATGCTGCGCAATGAAGATCCGGGCGACTGGCTGATGGTGCGGCGGAACTATCAAGGCTGGAGCTACAGCCCGTTGACGCAGGTGTCGCGTGACAACGCCAAGGATCTGCAGCTCGCGTGGGTGTGGTCGATGAACGACGGCCAGACGAACGAGCCGACACCGCTCGTCCACAACGGCATCCTCTACCTGACCAATACGATGAACGTCGTGCAGGCGCTCGACGGCAAAACGGGCGACCTGATCTGGGAGAACCACGTCGGTCCGAACGCGCCGATCGGCATCGCCGCGATGCGCAACATGGCGATCTACCAGGACAAGGTGTTCGTCGCGACGACCGACGCGCGCACGGGCAAAACGGTGTGGGACACGGCGATCGGCGATCGCGCGAAAGGCTACGCCAACACCGCCGGCCCGATCGTCATCAAAGGCGTCGTCGTGAACGGCCTCGTCGGCTGCGATCGCTACGGCAACGACGGCTGCTGGATCAGCGGCTACGACGCCGCGACCGGCAAGCCGCTCTGGAAATTCAACACGATCGCGCGCACTGGACAGGCCGGCGCCGAGACGTGGGGCAAGCTGGCGGACAACCTGCGGGTCGGAGGCGAGACGTGGATCGCCGGCAGCTACGATCCGGATCTCGATCTCACGTACTGGGGCGTGGCGCAGGCCAAGCCGTGGATGCGCGCGAGCCGCGGCACGACGAACTTCGACAACGCGCTCTACACGAGCTCGACGCTCGCGCTGCGGCCCAAGGACGGGACGCTCGCCTGGCACTACCAGCACGCGCCGGGTGAGTCCCTGGACCTAGACGAGGTGTTCGAGCGGGTGCTCGTCGACATCGGTGATCAGAAAGTCGTGTTCACGATCGGCAAGGCCGGCATTCTGTGGAAACTGGATCGGAGGAACGGTCAGTTCATCGGCTACAAGGAGACGCTCTTCCAGAACGTGTTCGATTCGATCGATCCAAAGAACGGCGCCCCGCTGTACCGGGCCGACATCCTCGAACAGAAGACCGGTGAGTGGGTGCAGTCATGCCCGAGCACTGAAGGCGGTCACAACTGGCAGGCGATGAGCTATCACCAGCCGAGCGGGATGCTGATCATTCCGCTGAGCCAGTCGTGCATGGAAATGCGCGGCCGCGTCATCGAACCGACCAACGGCTCGGGCGGCACCGGCGCGGACCGCCGCTTCTTCGAGATGCCGGGCAGCGACGGCAACGTCGGCAAGCTCGCCGCCTTCGACGTGAAGACGATGAAAGAAGTGTGGAGCAAGGAGCAGCGCGCGCCGTTCCTCACGGCGGTGCTGACGACGGGCAGCGGCGTCGGGTTCGTGGGCGACCTCGATCGCACGTTCCGCGCGTTCGACGTGAGAACGGGCGAGACGCTCTGGCAGGCGAAACTAGGAACCGCCGTGATGGGCTACCCCGTCACGTTCAGCATCGGCGGCAAGCAGTACATCGCGGTGACGACGGGCGCGCAGGGCGGCGGCAGCCCGCGCGTCGTGCCGCGGACGATCATTCCCGAGGTTCGGCCGGCGCAAACCGGCAACGCGCTGTACGTTTTTGCCTTGCCTGAAAGGGGCAGATAGGGCGGGTGGGTCAAGTAGGGCGCGTTCGGCCCTATAATCGCCGGAGACATTCGCATTGCAGGAGAGCAGTCATGATCAACCACGCGCTTCGACTCTCCATCGTGCTTGGCGTCCTGGCCACACTGCCGGTGCTCGCGCAGACGCCCGCGTCGCAGCTCGTCACCGTGCGACACGCCTCGGGACAGGCCGTGGCGCCCGCGTACGAAGGGTTCGACATCAACGCCGACGGCTCGTACAACATGTGGTTCGGCTACATGAACCGCAACTACGAGGAGGAAGTCGAGGTGCCGATCGGACCGAACAACATGTTCGAGCCCGGCGGCGATCGCGGACAGCCGACGCACTTCATCCCGCGCCGTCACAAGGACGTGTTCAGCGTGACCGTGCCGAAGGACTTCGGCAACCAGAAGCTCGTCTGGACGCTCATCGTGCACGGACAAACGCAGAAAATCGCCGGAACGCTCAACCCGGTGTGGCAGATCGATCGCCGGCGCACGACGCGCGGCGGCAATAGCGAAAATATCAGCTCGAACCTTCCGCCCGTCGTTTCCCTGCGGTCCGCCGCGACCACGCTCGCGGCGCCCGGATCGACGACGCTGACCGTGTCCGCCACGGACGACGGTCTGCCGAAACGGCGCGGTGAACCCGTGGGGATGACGGTGCTGTGGGCGAAGTATCGCGGACCGGGCACGGTGACGTTCGGCGCATCGCAGGCGAAGCTGGCCAACGGCAAGGCCGCGACGACGGCGAGCTTCAGCGAGCCGGGCGAGTACGTGCTGCAGGCCGTCGTCGACGACGGATCCGGCGAATCGGCCGGCAACTTCGGCTACCACTGCTGCTGGACCAACGCGCAGCTCAAGATTTCTGTGGGCGGGCCTGAAAAGACCCGCCCTACAACCGTAGGCCGGGTCCTTTCGGACCCGGCACCGCAGCCGACGTTCGCCAAAGACGTGGCGCCGATCTTCCAGGCGAAGTGCCAGACGTGTCACCACCCGGGCACGTTCGCGCCGATGTCGCTCGTCACCTACGACCAAGTCCGACCGTGGGCCAAATCCATTCAGCAGCGCGTCACGAACCGCGACATGCCGCCGTGGCACCTGGACAAGACGGTCGGCATCAAGCAGTACAAGAACGACCGGTCGCTCAGCGACGATCAGATCGCGACGATCACCCGCTGGGTTGACAACGGCGCGCCGCAGGGCAATCCGGCCGACATGCCCCCGCCGCTGACGTTCCCCTCTGAGGCCGCGTGGTTCATGGGCGAGCCGGATTTGAAAGTGACGACGCCCAACGATTTCACGATGTACGCGAATGGACCCGACTGGTGGATCGATCAGTTCGCCGACGTCCAGTTGACCGAGGACCGCTGGATCAAGTCGATGGAGATCAAGCCGAGCAATCCGAAGATCGTCCATCACGTGGTCGTCTACGCGATCGAGCCGGACGCGCCGGACGGCACGCCCGAGACCGGCGTCCAGCTCCACGAGTACGCGGTTGGGAAGTACGGCGACACCTTCGGCGACAACACGAGCCGGCTGCTGAAAAAAGGCACGCGGCTCCGCTACGACATGCACTACTTCGCGATCGGGTCCGAGCAGCACAACAAGACGACGATCGCGTTCAAGTTCTACCCGAAGGGCGTGACGCCGAAGTATCAGGTCCGCTCGGTGGCGATGCGCAACATTCCGAACGACGAGCTCGAGGTCCCGCCGAACACGGTCGTCCGGACCGACGGCTACTTCCGCCTGCCGAGCAATGCGCGCATCGATTCGTTCCAGCCGCACATGCACATGCGCGGCCGCGGCATGACGCTCGAAGCGATCGATACGAGCAGCAACAAGACGCACATCCTGAGCTCGGTCGACCATTTCGATTTCAACTGGCACATCAACTACGTCTACGCCGATGAAGTCGCGCCGCTGCTGCCGGCGGGCACCGTGCTGCACATGATCGGCGTCCACGACAACACGTCGGCGAATCGGCGCAACCCCGATCCCAACATGTGGGTCGGCTTCGGCGAGCGCAGCGTCGACGACATGCTGCAGGTCTGGGTGGATATCGTCTATCTCGACGATGCCGAGTTCCAGCGGCTGGTCAATGAGCGGAAGTCGAAGCCGACAACGTCGACGGCTCAGGCCCAACAACAGCGCTGACGAAACAGAAACCACAAAGCTCACAAAGATCACAAAGAGAGGAGAGTTTGTGGTTCCATAGAAACACATGACGCCCGACGTCGAGATCTACGACACCACGCTCCGCGACGGCACCCAGGGTCACGGGATTTCGTTTTCCGTGGCCGACAAACTGCGCATCGCGGAGCGGCTCGACGCGTTCGGCGTCGCGTACATCGAAGGCGGCTGGCCCGGATCGAATCCGAAGGACGTCGAGTTCTTCCGCGAGGCGAAGCACCGCACGTTCAAGACCGCGAGGCTGGCGGCGTTCGGATCCACGCGCCGCAAGGGCACGACCGCCGGCGAAGACGATCAGGTGAAGCTGCTCGTCGAGGCCGGCGCGCCGGTCGTCACGATCTTCGGCAAGACCTCGCTGCTCCACGTCCGCGAAGTGCTCCAGACGACGCCGAAGGAAAACCTCGAGATGATCGCGGACACCGTGCGCTACCTCAAGCAGCACGGCAAGTTCGTCGTCTATGACGCGGAGCACTGCTTCGACGGGTTCAAGGAAGATCGCGAGCATGCGCTCGCCACGCTGAAGGCCGCGGAGCGCGCGGGCGCGGACGTCATCACGTTGTGCGACACGAACGGCGGATCGCTGCCGGGCGAGGTGGCGGACATCACGCGCCTCGCGCGCGCCAGCCTTACCGCGCGGATTGGCATTCACACGCACGACGACATCGGGCTGGGCGTCGCCAACGCGCTGGCCGCGCTCGAGGTCGGCGCGACGCACGTCCAGGGGACGATCAACGGGTACGGCGAGCGGACGGGCAACTGCAACCTGACCTCGGTCATTCCCAATCTGCAGTTCAAGGTGAAGAAGACCTGCGTCCCGGCCGAATCGCTCGCGACACTCACCGAGCTGTCGCAGTTCGTCGACGAGATGGCGAACTTGCGTCCCAATCCGCGGCTGCCGTGGGTCGGCGCCGCCGCGTTTTCGCACAAGGGCGGGACGCACGTCAACGCCGTGCAGAAAGTGCTCCGCAGTTACGAGCACATCGACCCCTCGACGGTCGGAAATACGCGGCACGTCCTCATCAGCGATCTCGCCGGCCGCAGCAACATCGTGCTGAAGGCCCGCGAGCTCGGGTTCGATCTGACGAACGAGACGCCGCACCTGCGCGCGCTGCTGAAGCGGATCAAAGATCTGGAGCATCAGGGGTACGAGTTCGAGGCCGCCGACGGATCGCTGGCGCTGCTCATCAGTCGCGCGCTGACAAGCGCGCCGCCGCCGTTCACGGTCGACGCGTATCACGTCTCGATGCGCGCGGAAGGCACGTCGTCTGTGTGTGAAGCGACCGTCAAAGTGCGCGTAGGCGCCGACCGGGCGCATACCGTCGGCGACGGCGACGGCCCGGTGAACGCGCTCGACGCCGCGCTGCGGTCGGCGCTCGTGACGTTCTATCCGCAGCTCGACAACGTCCGCCTGACCGACTACAAAGTCCGCATCATCGACTCGAGCGCCGGCACGGCGGCCACGACGCGCGTGCTCATCCAGTCGAGCGACGGATCGTCGGAGTGGGGCACGATCGGCGTGAACGAGAACATCATCGAGGCGAGCCTGCAGGCGCTGGTCGACAGCCTCGAGTACGCCCTCACGCGCGCGGGCTCGCGGCTCGCTGAATAACCACGAAGAGCGCAAAGGGCACGAGGGAGCAGACGCCTCGTGATCTGAGACTTCGGTCTAATGCTTCCGGCAGTCGATTTCTGTTTCCGACTCGGCCCCGCCATATAATTGCCTCGCGCGCGCCTGCGTGTGGAGTGCTGTCGAGTGCTAAATAGGCTCAAGGTCACCGGCTTCAAGTCTTTGCGGGAGATCGACATCGCCCTGCCGAAGCTCGTTGTGTTATTCGGCCCAAACGGAAGCGGCAAGAGCAACATCCTGGATGCGATTCAAGCACTCTCACGCGTTGGCACAGGAAGAACGCTGCCTGAGGCCCTGGCGGAACCGATCCGAGGGTACGCCATTGAGGCCTTTGCTTTTTCAGCAGGCGGCCTTCCCGCACTCTTGAGCCAGGACCGGGCCGACTTTACTCTGGAATCTGATCTTGACGTTCCTCGCCAGCGAAACGGGCGAGATCATAGTGAAGCGACTCGCGTTGACCGCGAACAATCCGATCGGTTCAGGTACCGCATCACGGTACGTATATCACCTGCGTCTGGAGCATTGTCCGTTGGAGACGAGTATCTCGCTGCCCTCAACAGAAAGGGAGATCCCAAAGATTCGCCTTCGATTGAGGTTGTCGAGGGCCAGATTCGAATTCGACGGAAGAGTCGACCGGCGCACCCTATTTTCGAGGATCTTGAACTCAACCACTCGATTCTGTCGAATCCGCGCTTGGGAGGCGTCGAATATCGGGCCGTCGAACGGTGTCGATCCGAACTAGCCGATTGGCGAACGTACTATCTCGATCCACGAGTGTCAATGCGGTCGGCGCGACCTCCATCAGACGTGCGGGACATTGGTGTGCTCGGAGAAGATATTGCACCTTTCCTTTACCGCCTTGCGGCGGAAAAGCCGAAGTCCTTTGAGGCGGTTAAGCGGACCTTGAAGTCTCTCGTTCCCAGCGTGGATGATTTGGCGGTCGATCTCGACAAGAAACGCGGGACCCTTGACGTTCACATTAGGCACGCAGGAATCGACTTTTCTTCTCGCATCATCTCCGAAGGAACGCTGCGTGTGCTTGCATTGTGTGCTCTGGCGGTGAACCCATGGGGCGGTTCGCTGCTTGCGTTTGAAGAGCCTGAGAATGGTGTCCACCCGCGCCGTCTCGAATTGATCGCGCAATTACTGCTTTCGATAAGCCTACAGCGAGGTCGCCAGATCGTCATTTCTACTCACTCACCTCTCCTGTGTGGCGCCGTCTTGCGCGAGGCACGTCAGCGTCCCGACCACATTGCGTTGCTAAACGTCCGGCGCGAGGTGGAGCGTACGATCGTTGAGCCGTTTGATGTGAATGCTCCTCTGTTTGAAGAAGGCGCTTTAAGCGACGCTCTCCGTGAACGAAGCGAGGACGGCGTTTTTGAGGGCCTGATGTTGCGCGGGCTGATCGGGGAATAGTGTGGTCAAGGTAGATCTGTTTGTGGAGGACCGGGCTCACGAACAGTTGCTGCCTGGCTTAATCCGGCGCCTGGCTGATGAGGAGGACTGCGCTTGCCGCGTGAGGATCGTGT
>JACPZV010000132.1 GCA_016195295.1 Acidobacteriota bacterium | reverse complement strand
AGGTGCTGGGTGCGGTGGTGCTGGGTGCGGTGCCGGGTGCCGAGGTGCCACGTGCTCAGGTGCCGGGTGCGCGGATGTCACATGCTGCGGCGGCGCAGGAGCACTCGGCACCTGAGCACCACGCGCGGCACCAAGCACCTCCGCACCAGGCACCTCGGCACCTGTTTCAGGCAGGGTGACGTCCAGTTCCGCAACGACCGATGGCACTTCGATCGTTGACAGCGGGAGATCCGCCAGCTCGCTCGCCGCCGCGGGGCCTGGCAGATCCCACATCTCAGTCGCCGGCGCCGGCGCGCTCAACTGCGAGGCAAACCAATCGATCTCTTCGGCTGAGCGCGACGGTGCGTTCGGCGGCGGCGCGCTCAGTGGCGCCGATTGCGTCGCGGACGCGTTGGAAAGCGTGGCAAACGCGGCATCAAGTTGATCGAAGTAGTCGGCGGTCTTGTCCGCCGACGACCCAGCGGCGGCGGGCGGTGCGGACGCGGGCGGCGCGGCCGGCGCGGGCTGGGGTAACGCCGCGGATGCCTCTGGCCGCGCCACCGCGGCGCGAGCCTGCCCGGGACTCTTCGAAGATCTCGCCAGTAATTCCCTGACACGCGCGATGACCAGCTGCGGCTCGAACGGCTTCGCGAGCACGCCGTCGCATCCCGCCTCGGCCGCGCGCTCCTGATCGACCGGCTCGAACGCGCCCGTCAGCAGCACGACGGGAATGTGCTGAAGTCGCGGCGACAGGCGGATGTACCGGGCGACCTCGTAGCCGCTCTTCCCCGGCATACCGATGTCGGCCAGTACGATGTCCGGCGGATTGGCGTTCAGGCGCTCGATGGCCTGGTCGCCATCGCTCACGGCAACCACCTGAACGTCCTCGTCTGCAAATGTCAGCTCGATGACGCGCTGGATGGTGACGCTGTCGTCCGCCAGGAGCAAGGTATGCGGCACGGTTTGCTTATCGGAGGTTTACCGTTCAAGGTCCAGTTCAGGGCCCAAGGTCAAGTAGGGCGGGTCCTGTGGACCCGCCGGTTGCGCCGGGTCCGAAAGGACCCAGCCTACAAGTTATACGCGCGCGCGGGCGTTCGCGTTGATGAAATCGACGATCTCCTGCATCGGGGCGCCGGGCAGGAAGATCGCCTTGATGCCGATGGCTTTCAGTTTGGGGATGTCGACGTCCGGGATGATCCCGCCGATCACCACCAGCACATCGTCGAGCCCCTTCTCCTTCAGCAGTTCCATCAGGCGCGGCGCGATGTGGTTGTGAGCGCCCGACAGAATTGACAGGCCGATGACGTCGGCGTCCTCTTGAAGCGCCGCCGCCGCGATCTGCTCGGGCGTTTGTCGAAGTCCCGTGTAGATCACTTCCATTCCGGCGTCACGCAACGCCCGCGCAATGACCTTGGCGCCACGGTCGTGGCCGTCGAGCCCCGGCTTCGCGATGACGACTCTGAGCCTACGCATAGGGTGACTGGTGGCTGGTGACTGGTGACTGGTGGTGACTGGCCTTCCAGCCACCAGCCACTAGCCACCAGCCACTAAATGATCGGCACTTCCTCATACTCGCCCCAGACCTCTCGCAGCGCATCGCACATCTCGCCGACGGTCGCATACGCTCGCACGGCGTCCAGGATACGCGGCATCAGATTCTCCCTCGTCTGCGCCGCATCTTTCAGCGCGTCCAACGTGCGCGTTACCCGATCGGCGTCGCGCGTCTTCTTGAGCTTCTCCAGCTTCGCCAACTGCGTGTCCCCGGCCGACTCGTCTATGTACAGGATCTCGATCGGCGCTTCATCCTCCTGCACGAAGTCGTTCACGCCGACGATGATCTTTTCCTTGCGCTCGACGGCCTGCTGGAACCGATACGAGGCCTCCGCGATTTCTTTCTGCGGGAAGCCCCGCTCGATCGCCTCCACCATCCCGCCCATCCGATCGATGGTGTCGAAGTACGCGCGCGCGCCGTCTTCCATGTCCTTGGTCAATCGCTCGACGAAGTACGAGCCGCCGAGCGGATCGACGATGTTCGCCACGCCACTTTCGTGGGCGACGATCTGCTGCGTCCGCAGCGCGAGCGTCGCCGCCTCGGCGGTCGGCAGCGCGAGCGCTTCGTCGAGCGAATTGGTGTGCAGCGAGTTCGTGCCGCCCAGCACGGCCGAGAGCGCCTGCAGCGCCGTCCGGACGACGTTGTTATACGGCTGCTGCGCCGTGAGCGACACGCCAGCCGTCTGACTGTGGAAGCGCAGCTTCCAGGACCGCTCGTCTTTCGCGCCGAAGCGATCCCGCATCGCGTGCGCCCAGATCTTTCGCGCGGCCCGGTACTTCGCGATCTCCTCGAAGAAATCGCTGTGCGCGTTGAAGAAGAAGGAGATGCGCGGAACGAAGTCGTCTACGTCGAGGCCGGCGTCGACGCCCCACTGCACGTATTCGAGGCCGTCGCGCAGCGTGAACGCCAGCTCCCCAGTCGGCGCCCTGCCGCTCGGCGACCACGAGATACATCGCGAAGATCATCGCGGCCGGCGAGTTGATGGTCATGGACGAGGTGATGTCGCCGAGGCGGATGCCGTCGAAGAGCGTTTCCATGTCGGCGAGCGACGTGACGTTGACGCCGCACTTCCCCACTTCGCCGAGCGAGAGCCCGTGATCGGGATCGCGGCCCATGAGCGTCGGCAGATCGAACGCGACGCTCAGGCCCGTGCCGCCGGCGCGCAGCAACGCTTTGTACCGCTCGTTGGTTTCCTCGGGCGTGCCGAACCCGGCGAACTGTCGCATCGTCCACAGCTTCCCGCGGTAGCCCGTGGCGTGAATGCCGCGCGTGTACGGGAAGCGGCCGGGATCGTTGATGTCGCGAACGTAGTCGATGTCGGCGAGGTGATCGGCGGTGTAAAGGCGCTCGATGGGTCGGCCGGAGATCGTCGTGAAGTTCTCCGCGCGCTCGGTGAGCGTTTTCATCTGTCGATCATTATCTCCTATTCGGTAGCGTCCGGCTTTAGCCGGACCTCGCACGCTTGACTTGGCGAAAGACCAGACGATACGCTGACCGATTGGAGCGACCCATGAACGCCCGGACAGAGCAGCAGTTTCGCCGCCGCACGGACGTGCTGGGCGGATCGACGTTCGGCGCGATGCTGCAGGAATTCAACGTCGCGGCGCGCCTCCTGAACCTGGACAGCGGCATCTGGAAAATCCTCACGCACCCCAAACGTCAGATCATCGTCTCGTGTCCGATCCAGATGGACAACGGCGAGATCGAGGTGTTCACCGGCTTCCGCGTGCAGTACAACATCACGCTCGGCCCGGC
Source organism: Acidobacteriota bacterium (assembly GCA_016195295.1). GTDB lineage: Bacteria > Acidobacteriota > Vicinamibacteria > Vicinamibacterales > CAVVIG01 > SRVP-36. The sequence continues at coordinate 6,104 of JACPZV010000132.1, read as the reverse complement.
GAAAGGCGGCATCCGGTATCACCCTGACGTGTCGCTCGACGAAGTAACGGCGCTCGCGGCGTGGATGACGTGGAAGTGCGCCGTCGCGCACATTCCGTTCGGCGGCGGCAAAGGCGGCGTCATCTGCGACCCGACCAAGATGTCGCGGCGCGAGATCGAAGCACTGACGCGCCGCTACGTCGCGGAGATCATCGACGCGATCGGACCGGAGAAAGACGTGCCCGCCCCTGACGTCAACACCAACGATCAGATCATGGCGTGGGTGATGGACACCTACTCCATGCACGTCGGCCACACGACGACGTCGGTGGTGACGGGCAAGCCAATCGAGATGGGCGGATCGCTCGGACGCCGTGAGGCGACGGGCCGCGGCGTGATGATCGCCACACGTGAGGCCGCGAAGCACGTGGGCATCGATCTCAAGAAGACGCGGATCGCCGTCCAGGGATTCGGGAACGTCGGATCGGTCTCGGCGCAGTTGCTCGCCCAGCAGGGCGCGCGGATCGTCGCCGTCGACGATTGGAAGGGCGGCGTCTACAACGAGAAAGGGATCGACATCGAGAAGCTGCTCGCGCACACCGGGCAGCACCGGACCGTCGACGGATTCGCCGGTGGCGATCCGCTGCCGGGCGAGAAACTCTTCGGCCTCGACGTCGACGTCCTAATTCCGGCGGCGCTCGAGAATCAGATCACGATGGAGAACGCGCCGTCCATCAAAGCGAAGATCATCATCGAAGGCGCCAACGGTCCGACCACGCCCGACGCGCATCGCCATCTGCACGAGCGCGGCGTCTTCGTCGTGCCGGATATTCTCGCCAACAGCAGCGGCGTGACGACGTCGTACTTCGAGTGGGTGCAGGATCGGTACGGGTACTTCTGGACCGAAGCCGAAGTGAACGAGCGCCTCGAGCGCAAGATGTTCGAGGCGTTCAGCGAAGTGCTCAAGACCGCGATCAAGTTCAACGTCGACATGCGCACGGCCGCCTACATCGTCGCGATCAATCGCGTCGCGACGGTCACGAGAATGCGCGGGATGTATGCGTAGGGCGTGGGGGCTGGAGGCTCGGGAATGTCGTCGCTTTACGCTGGGGTTGTGCCGGAGTTAAGCTACAAACGGCAAGCTGATGCTTACCTCCTCTGAGTCGGCACTGCAGAATGCCTCTCTTTCGTCCGCCCTAGCCACGATCTTCCGGGGCAAGCTCTGCGAGACCCTCTTGCACAATCGGCCACCCCGCACCTTTGCCAAAGGGTCCGCAATCTACGATGCAGGCGACGATGGACGCAGCTTTTTCTTCGTTCAGCGAGGCGTCGTCAAGGTGGGAGCAGTCACCGACGACGGTCACGAAGTCATTTACGACCTCCGCAAGGAGGGCGACGTCGTAGGTGAACTTTGTGCGTGTGAGACTCCACGCCGTGACCGCGCCGTTGCACTAGAACCGACGGAAGTGATCGCCGTGTCGTACGAAGACATTCTGGACAGCCTGCAGCAGAACCGGCCTGCACTCCAGGAAATCCTCGATGTGATCTGTCGCGCTCTTTCAGTCGCGTACGACCAAATCAGTCTGCTCTCCTCGGACGGAACCCTCGACCGACTCATCAAGGTGTTGCTGCGGCTGGCGAAGCAGCTGGGCCGTCCGTCAGGCCACTTTGTCGAGGTCGACGCGTACCTGACTCAGGAAGAGATCTCCCAAATGATGGCCTCAAGCCGAGAGAGGGTTTCAGTTGCCCTCAATCTGCTTCGGAACCGAGCGATGGTGGACTACTCACGAGGAGGCCACCTTCTCTTGGATGTGAACGCATTGGAGAACTGGCGCGGGTCTTCTCATCAGTGACCACGCACGCCCGTTCGGGACCCTGACGCTCGCCCAATCGCCTGAATGTGACGCCGGTCACAGACGTTCCCGTTCAGCAATAGTACAGGTACTCCTTTCGAAGGTCACGATCAGGAGGCTGACGGCCTCCGGATCCCACTGGGGAGGGTCATATGCTGAAACGGAAGACGCTGTTCCCTTGGTCAATCTCGTTGACAGCGACCGTGGCTATCGTGGTGTGCTGGCACCTGACTGAACACTCCCAGCTCGCTGCCCAAGCGCCTTCAACCGCACGTTCTCAGCGAAGCGGTGCGGCGACGGCATCGAGCGCCGATCGTCTGATCAATCAACACGCCCAGCAGATGATCGGGCAGGGCAGGCAGATCTTCCGCTCCGACACGTTCGGCAGCGAAGCCTTCTGGGGCGACGCGCTGCAGCTCCACAAGGCCATCGCGGGTGAGAAGAACGGCGGTATCGGTGGGGGCGTGAGCCCGAAGACCGCGTTGTCGGTCGGTCTGAAGGTCGACGCGGACGCGTTGCCCGATGCGCTGAAGCAACAGCTCAAAGAAAACAAGGTCGATCTGGACGATCCGGCAACGACGGTCGCGCTTCTCAAGCTGAAGTCCGTCGTTGGCGTGACGGGCATCTTCGACAACAGCGGTAGTCTGCGATCGATGGGGATTCAATGCGCGTTCTGCCACTCGACGGTTGATGACTCCTTCGCGCCTGGCATTGGCAAGCGCCTGGACGGCTGGGCCAACCGCGACCTGAACGTCGGTGCGATTGTGTCGCTCGCTCCGAACTTGAGGCCTTTCACCGATCTTCTGGGCGTCGATGTCGCCACTGTGAAGAAGGTACTCGGTAGCTGGGGTCCGGGCAGGTTCGACGCCGAGCTCGATAAGGACGGCAAGGCGTTCCGACCGGACGGGAAACAAGCGGGCACGCTCATTCCACCGGCATTCGGCCTCGCTGGTGTGAATCTTCACACGTGGACGGGATTTGGATCGGTCCCGTACTGGAATGCCTACGTTGCCGCAACGGAAATGCACGGCACGGGCACCTTCTTCGACTCACGTCTGGCTGACAAGACGCAGTTCCCGGTCGCAACAAAGAGCGGCTCGAGCAACACGCGTGGCACGCCCGATCGAGTCACGTCGAAGCTGGCGGCCCTGCATTTTTATCAGCTCGCGATCCCGGCTCCCAAGCCGCCAGACGGCAGCTACGATAAGGTGGCGTCGGGACGGGGGAATGCCGTCTTCGGCGGTAAGGCGAAATGCGCGACGTGTCATGTGCCGCCGCTCTTCACCGAGCCTGGGAATAATCTGCACACCCCCGCCGAGGTCGGCGTCGATGCTTTCCAGGCCGACCGATCGCCCACTCACATGTATCGTACAGCGCCGCTCGCGGGGCTGTGGTCGCACCAGAAGGGGGGGCTTCTATCATGACGGCCGCTTCGCTACTCTGAAGGACGTCGTCGAGCACTATAACAATCTACTCAAGCTGGCGCTGACCGAGCGCGAGAGAGCAGATCTCATCGAATACTTGAAGTCGCTGTAGCGAAGCAAACGTCTCGTCGCCGACGGTCTCACGGCGGGAACATTTGCGGGTTAACCTCGTCAGACTGGGAGGTCGTCGGTGAATATCTCTCAGATTGTAGGTTTTTCGGGCACGGGCTTGGTGATCGTGGGCTACATTCCACAAATCCACCACTTGATCAAAGAACAGTGCACCGCAGGTCTTAGCGTGCCGGCATTTGCTGTCTGGTGTTCGGCGTCGCTCCTCTTCCTGATTCATGCGACGATGATTCGAGACGTGGTGTTTGTTGGTGTTCAGGTTGTCAATCTCGCCGCGAGCGGTATCATCGTGGCGTTTTGCAAGAGGTATGCGGGGCAGGTTTGCCCCTCTCACGCGCCGGCGTATTCGGCATCGGCGCGTGAAGACGCGTCATAGTCCCTTGGCGTCCGCAACTGCCAAACCGCGGCCGTGTCCACATCCGGTCCCATCGGCGGCCGCGCCTCCGTGAGCGCGAGCCGCCGCGCGCTCATTTCGAGGTCCGATGACGTGGAGACTGGAGTCGGACCAGCCTTCGACCTAAAGCCGGTTCAACGACGAGCAATCAGGAGCGGAGACATGGCAGCACGACCTGTGACCGTCTCTCAAGTCGCCGACATCAAGCCGGGTGAGCTTGCAGCCGTCGACGTCGAAGGGACTCGCATTACCATCGCGAACGCCAACGGTCGGTTCTACGCCTTCGACGACACGTGCACGCATGAGCAGTGCTCGCTGGCGGACGGCATCCTCGACGGGACGATCGTGACCTGCGCGTGTCATGGCGCGCAGTTCGACGTGACGAACGGCACGGTCGTGGCGCCGCCGGCACCGACGCCCGTGAGGACCTATTCCCTACACGTCCGCGACGGGCAGGTCGTGATCGAGGTCTAGGTGCGGCCGACGTTCGTCATCGTCGGAGCGAACCTCGCGGGCGCGTCGGCGGCGATCACGCTCCGCGACGAAGGGTTTGACGGCCAGATCGTGCTCATCGGCGCGGAACCCGATCTGCCATATGAGCGACCGCCGCTCTCCAAGGCCTACCTGCGCGGCGAGGTGCCATTCGAGAAGACGCTCGTGCGTCCCGCCGACTTCTACCGCGAGCACAACATCGATCTGCGCCTCGGCGTCCGGGTCTCAAAAGTCGATGTGGTGGTCCGCCGGCTGGAATGCACCGGCGACGAACGCGTCCCCTACGACGCATTGCTCATCGCGACAGGCGGACGTAACCGACGTTTGCCAATTCCAGGCTTTGACCTCGACGGTGTCTATGACCTCCGGACGCGGCACCATGCCGACCGGATCCGGGCTGAAATGGCGCCAGGACGTCGCGCGGTGATCGTCGGGATGGGATTCATTGGCTCAGAGGTTGCCGCCTCGCTCCGTACTGCCGGTGTGGACGTCGTCGCCATCGAGCCGGCCAAGACGCCGTTGCTCCGCGTACTTGGCGAGGAGATCGGCGGTGTCGTCGGGCGTCTTCACCGCGATCACGGCGTGCGGGCGATCTTTGGTGACACCGTGGTTCGCTTCGAGGGCGCCGGCCGTGTTGAACGGGTCCTCACGAAGAGCGGAACACAAATCGACTGCGACTTCGCCGTGGTGGGTCTCGGTATCGAGCCTGCAACGGAGGTCGTGGCCGGAACGGCTGTGAGAGTCGACAACGGAATCCTCGTCGACGAGCTTTGCCGGACGAACGTCGATGGTGTCTTTGCGGCTGGCGACGTGGCCAATCACTTCCACCCGGTATTCGGGCGCCATCTGCGCGTCGAACACTGGCAGAACGCGCTCAAGCAAGGAGCCGCGGCGGCGCGCAGCATGATGGGAAAGGGCCAGCCGTACGACGAGATTCACTGGTTCTGGTCGGATCAGTACGACGCCAATCTGCAGTACGCCGGGTTTCATACAAAGTGGGATCAGCTGATTCTTCGAGGCAGCTTGGATCGGCGCGACTTCGTCGCGTTCTACCTGAACGGCCCGCGGATTGACGCAGCCGTCGCCTTGAACCGCCCCAAGGACATCCGACTGGTGATTCCGCTCATCAAGCGGCGCGTCGTGGTCGATCTAGAGAATTTGCGTGACCCGAACGTCGATCTGCGAAAGCTCGCGACCGCCTGAGCTCGCCTGCGGCACCCGCGGAAGAAGATCTTCCAGTGCGTTGCTCGGCGCCACAAGAACGATGACGAACAAGCCGGACTTCTTCAGGTTCTGCTGAAACTCGAGGCTCTGGTCGCCGGTGACGAAGGCTTCGAACCCAGCGGCCAGCGCTCGCTTCAACAACTCGCCATTCTTCAAGCCGGCCCAACCCTGCTCCTGAGTCGGCCGAACTTCGTAACCAATCAGGTATGGCGCGAGTTGACGCGGCAACTGTTCATCGAGAAGGACGCGCACTCCCGCTCAACGTCTCGTGGGCCGCTTCGAGGGCGGAAACGACCTGACTGCGCGACACTGAAGGGAACGCATCAAGGAACTCGTCAACACTGTAATTTCGTTCGAGGTAATCGATGAGATTACGGAAGGGAACGCGGGTGCCCTGAAACACCGGTGTGCCGCCAAGAATGTCCGGATCGCTGTGAACCACGCTGCGATGCTGCGCATATCGTTCTCCTGCTCGACGTTCTAGCGCCGCGTCTTCATAGATGCCAACGCTCGCGAGTGTTGGCAGTGGGCATCGGCGAGGTCGTGGCCGGCGGCCGTGCGACCTCGCGTGCGCCATCGAAGCCGGTCAACGCGTCCGCAAGCGGATCG
>JACPZV010000131.1 GCA_016195295.1 Acidobacteriota bacterium | reverse complement strand
ACATTCTGGCGGGCGGGAAGAACTCGCGGCTGTACAAACGGCTTGTCTACGACATGCAGATCGCGCAGAACGTGAATGCGTTTCAGCAGTCGCAGGCGCTGTCGTCGTCTTTTCAGATTGTCGCGACGGCCAGGCCCGGACACACCGCGGCCGAGCTTCAGAAGGTGATCGACGAGGAAATCCAGACGCTGCAGCGCGAAGCGCCGACGATGCACGAGCTCGAGCGGTCGGTGAACCAGATCGAGGCGTCGTTCTACAACCGGATGGAGCGTGTCGGCGGCTTCGGCGGCAAGGCCGATCAACTCAACGCGTACTTCACCGAGACCGGCGATCCGGATTGGTTCAACGAGGACCTCGCGCGGTATCGCGCGCTGTCGCCGTCCAACATCCGCGCGGCCGCCGCGTATTTCCTGCCGCTCGACAAGCGCGTCGAGCTCGTCGTTGAGCCGGAAAAACAGTAGACAGACGAAGAGAAACGTAAACCACAGAGGACACGGAGGACGCGGAGGTTGATCGGGAGGGACATGTTCGACGCGCCGCCGCGCAGCGGCGGTTCAGACGGTCGTGAATCGGGACGAACGACACAAGAACGAGAACACGTGTCGCTCGTCCCGATTCACGGCCGTCTGTTACGCAGCCTGCAAGGCAGGCTGCCCGCGTCGAACATCTCTCCCCTTTTCTCCGTGACTCTGTGCCTCTGTGGTTTATTCATCTTCTCCGTGTCCTCCGTGTCCTCCGTGGTTTTACCTTCGCAGGCCCTGAAATGACAACTCTCATGCGTCGATATCTCACACCGCTGATTCTCCTGCTGGGCGCGGTCCTCTCGGCGCAGCAGGCGCCCGATCGCAGTCATCCGCCACAGCCCGGCCCTGTGCCGGCGCTGAACATGCCGCCGATCCAGAAGCGTCAGCTCTCGAACGGGCTGCCAGTCTGGATCGTGGAGCTGCATGAAGTGCCGGTGGCGCAGATCAATCTGCTCGTGTTGAGCGGAAGCGCCGACGATCCGCCGGGACGCTTCGGCGCGGCGAGCGTGGCGTCGGCGATGCTCGAAGAGGGCGCGGGATCGCGAACGGCGCTCGAGATTGCGGACGCCATCGATTTTCTCGGCGCGGATCTGACGACTGGCAGCGGCATCGACTCGTCTGCGGTTCGGCTGCACGTGCCCGTCGCGCGCCTGGCCGACGCGCTGCCGATCATGGCGGACGTCGCCTTGCACCCGACGTTCAAGAAAGAGGAGCTGGATCGCCTCCGCCAGCAACGCCTGACCGCGCTCATTCAGGGCCGCGACGATCCGCAGACGATCGCGAGCACCGCGTTTCCGCGCGTGCTCTACGGACCGCGGCATCGTTACGGCACGCCGTCGGGCGGCACCGCGGAGACGATAAAGACGTTCACGCCCGAGGATCTCCGCGAGTTCTACACGTCGACCTTCCGTCCCGATCGCGCGACCATTCTCGCCGCCGGCGACCTCACGCCGGACCGCGTGATGCCGCTCCTCGAGAAGAGCTTTGGCGGCTGGAAAGCGCAGGGCGCGGCGGCGCCGCGACAGACGATCGCCGCGGTCGACCAGCCGGCCGCGCGGCAGGTGTACCTGATCGACAAACCCGGCGCCGCGCAGTCGCAGATTCGCATCGGCTGGATTGGCGTGCCGCGATCGACGCCCGACTACTTTCCGCTCGTCGTGATGAACACGATTCTCGGCGGCTCGTTCAGCTCGCGGCTGAACATGAACTTGCGCGAGCAGCACGGCTACACATACGGCGCTTCGTCGAACTTTGACATGCGCGCCGCCGCGGGTCCGTTCGCCGCCGCCGCCGGCGTGCAGACCGACAAGACCAGGGAATCGCTGACGGAGTTCTTCAACGAGCTGAACGGGATTCTGAAACCGATTCCGGCCGAAGAGCTGTCGCGCGCGAAGAACTACGTCGCGCTGCGGTATCCCGGCGGGTTCGAAACCACCGGCGACATCTCACGCCAGCTCGAGAACGCGCTCGTCTTTCATTTGCCGGACACCTATTTCTCGACCTACGTTCAGAACATCCAGGCCGTCACCGCCGCAGACGTCCAGCGCGTCGCGCAGAAGTACATCGCGCCCGGTCGCTTCGCAGTCGTCGTCGTCGGGGATCAGAAAGCCATCGAGCCCGGCATCCGCGCACTGAATCTCGGACCGATCACGGTGATGACGGTCGATGAGGTGTTTGGGCCGAAGCCGTAGAAGGCGGGCTGATGGCTGGAAGAAACGTAGCGCGAGCCTTTCAGGCGAGCGAATCGTTCAAGTAGAAGACGTCTGCGCGGGCAGATTCTGCAATCAGAGCTCGGCGAGGCCCCGCAGTTTCTGCGTACGGCTGAGTCCGTAAACGCGAAATCATTCGAAAAACGCATCACATCGACGCGGCATGGTTCTCGCACTGGCGATGTAGAATGCGGTTCATGAAGGCGATCGATTCGCGCGTCACCTTCGCCGAGCTGCAGCAGTGGCCGGACGACGGCCGCCGGTACGAGCTGTATGACGGCGAGGTGATCGTGGTTCCGACGCCTTTTCCTAGACATCAGCGTGTCGCCCTGCACATCGGCGGGATCCTCGTCGCGTACGAGCGAGCCCATGGCGGCCTCGTCTTCGACAACCCGATCGACATCGTCTTCTCAGAGCACAACGTCGTCCAGCCAGACGTCGTGTACTTCCGCGAGGAGCGGCGGCACGTCATCGACATGATGAGCGCGACGCGCGCCGCGCCGGACCTTGCCGTGGAAGTGCTGTCGCGCAGCACCGAAATGCGGGACCGCGGACGGAAGATGCAACTCCTGGCGCGCTTTGGTGTCCCTGAGTACTGGATTGTCGATCCCGTGAACAACTTCCTTGAGATCTACGTGTTGAGCGGATCCGCGTACGAACTCGCCGGCTCGTACGGCGCCGACGAAAACGTCAGCTCGCCGACCTTGCCCGGTCTAACGTTTGCCTCGAGCCGCGTCTTCGCCGAATAGCAGCGTATCAGGCGAGCCGACCGATCAGATAGAAGACGTCTGTCGTAACCTGGTGCGCGTCGTCGTCCAGTCGCCGGAGCCCTTACGCCTTGCCATACGGCGAAACGGAGTGCCATTGTGGAAAGAACATCCTTCAGCGGACGTCGCAAGGTGCTAGGTATAGTCACACAGCAAATAACATCGCCTGACAAAACCGAGAACATCGGACTAACCGTACGTCGTGCCGGCTGAATTCATCCGAGAGGCAATAAACCTCTTGCCTCCCACGCCACGATGAGAACGATAAAGGTGTAAGGGTAAGGATCGATGGCTGTCGGCGCGCTTACGTTTTGGAACGTTCAGGCAGAACCCTCAACGTCATGCTCGATCAAGGAGCCGATGAACTCGTCGAAGTCTGGCGCCAGGTCCATGGAATTGTCTCCGGAGAAACTCTACCGCAGCCAGGCGCTCTTCGGGCGGGCGCGAGGGCCAGTATCGAAGCGACGGCCGCTCGCGACGCGCTTCGTCGAACGACGTCATGCGTGCCACCCCCGCTGGAGGCGGAACTCCATGGCCTTGACGGCTTCAGTATAGCGCGATCGTCCGGAGTCTTCCCCACCCGACCCACCCGCCCCACCCGACTCACGCCGGGTCTAAAAGGACGCGGCCTACGTGTCACCCGGCCTACTTCTGGCCGGATACGAGATCTTCTGATAGGTCTCCCACGCCTTCGCGTCCCACGGCGGACCGATCTCGTAGTCGTACTGAATGATGTACTGGTCCGTCCCGTAGAACGCGACGGTGAACGCCGTGCCCGCGCCGCTCGTCGCCGCCTTGAAGCGCGTGTCGCTCGCGATCATGTAGTCCGTGAGGATGCCGCCGTAACTCCAGCCGCCGACGCCGAGCCGCGTCGGATCGGCGACGCCCATCTTGATCACGTGGTCGACACCAGCCTGCAGATCGTCCACTTCGTAGTGGCCCCAGTCCGCGGCAATCGCCTTCGAGAACTTCGCGCCGCGGCCGGCGCTGCCGCGATAGTTCACGGCGAGCACCGCGTAGCCGTTCGCCGCGAACCACTGACGCTCGAAGCCGAACGTGTGCTGATCCTGTCCGTTCGGGCCGCCGTGAATGCGCAGCAGCGTCGGGACCTTCGTGCCCGCGACGTACCCGGGCGGCGTCGTCAGGAGCGCGTGGACGTCCGTGCCGTCCTTGCTCTTGAAGCCGATCTCCTCCGTCCTGCCGAGCTGCAAGTCACCAAAGAGCGCGTCGTTCTGGTGCGTCAGCTGCACGAGCGCGTGGCTCGCATCCATTTTGTAGACTTCGGTCGCCTTCGAGTCGCCACCCGAGAGCGCCGCCGCGCACATCCCCACCATGCTCGGACTCGACACGACGACGGGCGGCTGCAAGAGTTTCGCGACACGATTGATGGCCGGCGTCACCATCGCCGGATAGACCGATCGGTCGTCGGTGACGAGGACGATGAGCGAGTTGCCGTCCGCGGCGAAACGCGGCGACCCGACGCCGCGATCGAGATCCTCGGTCGCCTTCACACGCACCGGCGCGCTCGAACCATCAGCGGCGACCAGTGTCAGATGCTCCATCCCGTACGCGCCGTACTTCTTGTCATCGCCTTCGAGAAACGCGATCCGCGTGCCGTCAGGACTCCACTCGGCTCGGCTGCGTCCGCCGCGGCTGGTTTTCGGCGTCAGCGCTTTTTCCGTCGCGCCGGGCTTCGCATCGGCGACAAACAACTGGCTCGACGGCTCGCGATCGGGATCCTCGTTGCGGTTGCTCATGAACACGATGCGCGATCCATCCGGCGACCACGACGGCCCCGCTTCGTCGACCTTGCCGCCGGTCAACCTGTCGAGCTTCTTCGATTCGATGTCGAACAGATAAACGTAGCTGTGGCGCCCCGACAGCAGGTAGCCCTGCCCGTCCTGCTTGTACTTGTAGCGATCGATCACGATCGGCTTGGGGACATTGTTCCCACGGCCACCGTTACCGGCGGCCGCAGTGCCGCTGCCGGCACCGGCGGCCGGCGCCGCCCCACCGCCTGCGGGCGCGTCGGCCGTCTCGGGATCCGGATCGCCGACGACGAGCGCGAGGCGCTTCGAGTCGGGCGACCATTCGTACCCTTGCAGCCGGCCTTTCACTTCCGTCAACTGAAACGCCTCACCGCCGCTCCGGTCGAGCAGCCACACCTGATTGCCGCGCGCCTTGCCCGGCCGCGATGACGTGAACGAGAGATAGCGTCCATCAGGGCTGAACTTGGGAGACGACTCGCTGTCCTGACTCGACGTGATCTGTCGCTCGTTCCTGCCGTCGATGTCGACCGTCCAGATGTGCGTGCTGGTCTTGTCGTCCTTGACGTCAGTCGTCTGGACCACGAAGGCAACGGATTTGCCGTCGGGCGCGCACTGCGGGTCGCGCACCTCTTTCATCTTCGCGAGATCGTCCAGCGAAAGCGGCCGTCGCGCGGTCTGCGCCGGCAGCAGGACGACGGACGCGACGACAAACGCCAGCGACCAGGACCAACGGGTGAAAAACGCACGCATAAGAGACTCCTTAAAGAACCTGGGTGGCTAGTCACCAGTCCCTACTTCCCGTCGACCGAAAACGCCAGGAGCACATTCCCCCCAAGTCCTCCCCACTGTGCGTACCCCGACGTCGTCAGCACGACGCCATTGGCGATCGCGGGACCGCCGACGTCGATCGATCCGCCGCGCGCCTTCGAGCCGTTGACGGTCGTGTACTCCTGCGCGGTGTCGACATCCCAGACGATGTGACCGTCGGACGTCGCATAGCCGCGCATGTGGC
>JACPZV010000122.1 GCA_016195295.1 Acidobacteriota bacterium | reverse complement strand
CTCGGCGGCGATCCGAACATCATCGGCCGCGATGTGCTCCTCAGCGGTCGATCGATGACGGTCATCGGCGTCATGCCGCGCGATTTCTTCTTCCCGAATAGGACCGCACAGTTCTGGGCGCCGATGGGAGTCCAGCCGGACCTGTTCGTGAAAACGCGGCGGCCGCATTTCATGAACACTGTCGCGCGTCTCAAGGGTGGCGTCTCGCTGGCGCAGGCGCGCGACCAGATGACGAGGATCGCGAGCGATCTCGAGCGCGAGTACCCCGACACGAACACCAGGATGGGCGTACGGCTCGAGCCGCTGCACGACATCATGGCAGCGGACGCGCGGCCGACGATTCTGATGCTCTTCGGCGCCGTCGCCGTTCTCTTCCTCATCGTCTGCGCCAACATCGCGAGCCTGCAGCTCGGGCGCGGCGCCAGCCGGATGCGCGAGATCGCGGTCCGGCACGCGCTCGGCGCCGGACGTGCCCGGCTCGTCCGCCAACTCCTGACCGAGTCGCTCGTGCTGTCGATCTTCGGCGCAGCGTTCGGCATCGCGCTGGGGGCGATGACGCCGGCGCTGCTCCTCCGGGCCGCGCCATCGGCGCTGCCTTTGTTTGCGACGCCGCAAATCGACATTCCCGTACTGGTGTTCGCGGCAATGCTGGCGATTGTGGCGCCGATCGTTTTTGGTCTGGCGCCGGCGATGTCCTCGTCGAGATTCGAACGGCTCGCCGAACGCGCCGAGGCTGGATCGCGGCACACGACACGAGCGCGCGATGTTCTCGTCGCGTTCGAAGTGGCGCTCTCGGTGAAGTGTACATGCCGTACGTCGCCAGCGTACAGAATCCAGCGACGTTTGCCGTCCGTTCTACGGTTGCCGCCGACTCGATCGTGTCGTCCGCCAGACAAACCGTTCGCACGATCGATCGCGATGTCCTGTTGACCGACGTGACGACGCTCGACAATCTCGTGCGCGATTCGACGCGCGACGAACGGTTCCGCACGACACTTCTCGGATCGTTCGCGGCTGTCGCGCTGCTTCTCGCCGCGCTCGGGATCTACGGGGTCCTCGCCTACTTCGTCTCGCAGCGGTCGCGCGAGCTCGGCATCCGCCTGGCGCTCGGCGCCGGGCCGCAAGTGCTGTTCGCGCTGGTTATCCGTCAGGGGATGCGGCCGGTCGCGATTGGCGCACTCGGTGGCCTGCTGGGAGCTCTGGCGCTGGGCGGAACGGTGCGGTCGCTGCTGTTCGGCGTCGCGCCGCTGGATCCGGCGACGTACGGATCGGCGATCGGTGTTCTCGCGGCAAACGCGCTCGCGGCGTGCGCACTTCCCGCCGCGCGCGCGACGAGGGTGGACCCGCTGAAGGCCTTGAGGGATGAGTAATCAGATTGCGGAGTGCGGATTGCGGAGTGCGGATTGGCTGATGGTGGGAATCCGCATTCCGCATTCCGCGATCCACAATTTCAGGACGCCGCCAGCTCCTCTTCCAGCAACTGCTTCCTATGTAGTTCGGCGTACAGGCCGTCGTGTCGGATGAGCTCGTCGTGCGTGCCGCGCTCGACGATGCGGCCGGCGTCGAGGACGAAGATGACGTCGGCGTCGCGGACCGTGGAAATGCGGTGCGACACGATGATGGACGTCCGCTCGCGCATCACCGTGCGCAGCCGCGAGAGGATTTCTTCTTCCGTGTAGGTGTCGACCGCCGACAGCGCATCATCCAGGATCAGGATGCGCGGATCGACGGCGATCGCGCGCGCCAGAGCGGTCCGTTGTCTCTGGCCGCCGGACAGCGTAATGCCGCGCTCCCCCACCATCGTCTCGTAGCCCTTCGGAAAGTCTGCGACGTCCTTGTCGAGTCTGGCGACCGCGGCGGCGCTCCGGATCGTTCCATCACGCTCGGCTGAAAGCCTCGCGCTACGTTCCCCACCCGCCCCACCTGCCTCACCCGCCCCACCAGTCCTACCCGCCCCATCGAGTCCGAACGCCACGTTGTCGGCCAACGTGTCGGAGAACAGGAACGGTTCCTGCGGGACGAATCCGATCGCGCCGCGAAGCGTTGCCAGCGGAATCTCGCGCACGTCGACGCCGTCGATGAACACCGTGCCTGGCGGCGGATCGTGCAGCCGCGCGAGCAGCGAGATGAGCGTCGACTTGCCGGACCCGGTGACGCCCACGAGCGCGACGGTTTGGCCAGGCTCGATCTTCAATGAGACGCGATCGAGTACCGGTTGACTGCCGAAGCTGAACACCAAGTCGCGAAATTCGATCGAGCCCTCCTCAATATTGCGGATTGAGGATTGCGGAGTGCGGATTGATTGGGAATGGGAGGTTCCTTGCAGTCCGGAATCCGCAATCCGCAATCCGCGATCCGCAATGGCGGGCTCGGTTTCGAGCACGTCCAACATCCGCTTCCACGACGCCATGCCCCGCTGCAGCATATTCGTGACCCAGCCGAACGCAATCATCGGCCAGCTCAGCATCGTCAGGTACGCGTTGAACGCGACGAACTGGCCGACGGTGAGGCGGCCGCCGATGACGTCGCGGCTGCCGAGCCACAGCACCAGCAGCGCGCCGAGCCCGAGGAAGAACCCCATGCTCGGGAAGAACATCCCTTGCAGCACGATCAGGCGGCGGTTGCGCCGCAGATACTCGTCGTTCGCCCGGCGGAACCGATCCAGTTCCGCGCCCTCCTGCCGGTACGCGCGCACGACGCGCACGCCGGCGAGCGCCTCCTGCGCGACGGCGCTGAGCTCGGACAACTGCGCCTGAATCCGCTCGAACCGCCGGTGAATCGCGCTGCCGAACACCTTGACGGCGATCGAGACAAAAGGCAGCGGCACGAGGGACCACAACGTCAGGCGCGCGTCGATCGAAATCATCACCGTCAGCGCGACGACGAACGTCAGCAGTGTGTTGGCGGAGTACATGATCGAGGGACCGATCATCATCCGCACGGCGTTCAGATCGTT
>JACPZV010000121.1 GCA_016195295.1 Acidobacteriota bacterium | reverse complement strand
CGTATGCTTTCATCTGGATCGCGATGATGATCTATCTCTGGACGATCTGGCGGCGGCTGAACAAGGTCGAGGCCGACATGCGCGCGCTCGAACAGCGACGCGCGTCGGACAAGAGGACGAAATGACCGCCGGCCATTTCATCTTCATCCCGGCCGTGCTGCTGGTCGGGGTCGTCGTGGGATGGGTGCTGGGATCGCGCGCGGCGCGGGACGCGTACGCCGCGGACCTCAGACGACGAGAAGAAAGGAATCGAAAAGTTGGAAGTCTGAAGTCTGAAGTCTGAAGACGACTTCTCCCCTTCCAACTTCAGCCTTCACACTTCAGACTTCTTATCTGCCGAGTGCGAGTCTCTGGGCTAGGACCTCCGGCAGCCCCGCCTTGATCACCTTTGCCTGCGCTTCTTCGACCGGGTACTTCAAGCGAAACAACTCGACGCGCCGCTGAGCCACGTCGACAATCGCGTACGCGGCGCGCGCATCGCCGTCCCGCGGTTGTCCCACGGAGCCTGGATTCACCAGATACTTCGATCCGTTTCTCATTTGCAGTTCAGTGACGGGCGCCGCGGAGGGTCCGATGCTATCGAAGCCGTCGGGAGACAACTCGAAGGTGATGGGGTAGTGCGTGTGGCCGAAGAGGCACAGCGGTCGCGTCGAGAGTTTGAGCGCGCGCACCGCGTCCAACTCGTCGAAGATGTACGCGTCCTCGTCGAAGGGCGACCCGTGGCAAATCTGGACGAGGTCGTCCACGTCGTGCGGGCCGTGCGGCAGGTCCGCCAACCAGTCGCGGTGGTCGGGGGTCAGCACGTCGAACGTCCACCGCGCCGCGTTCCGAGCGACGGAGTTGAATCCTTCAGCCTGTTCGAGCCCGCACGCGACCTTGTCATGGTTCCCGCGGACGATCGCCAGCGGCTTGAGCGCGTGCACGCGTTCGATCACCGTATTCGGATCCGCCCCGTAGCCGACGAGGTCGCCGAGCACGAGCGTCTCGTCGTAGGTCCGCTGCTTCGCATCGGCTAAACAGACGTCGAGCGCCTCGAGATTGGCGTGAATATCGGTCAGGACGAGGTAGCGCATGCGCGATGGGATTCCGGGTGCAACGTGCAGGGTGCCGGATGCTGCCGTGGCGCGCTGCCTCGCTGACGCAGGGTCATTGTCCTATGCTTCCAGCCAGTCCACCAACTGCTCGACCAACGCGTCGACGCCGGCACGCGCGGCATCCAGCCGCACGTGCGCCTGTTCGTACGCCGCGCGCCGCTGATAATACAAGCGTTCGAAGCCGGCGCGATCGGCCGCGAGCGGGCGCCTTCCGTCGGCAGGGATCCGCGCGATCAACTGCGCGAAGGGGACGTCGAGCCACACCGACGCGCCGTCGCAGTGGATGGCGGCGCGATTCTGCGGATCGGCAAACGTCCCGCCTCCCGTGGCCACCACCAGATGACGCGGGCCGATCTGTTCGAGCAGCACGGCGCGCTCCACGGTCCTGAAGTAGGCCTCGCCGCGCTTGGCGAAAATGTCGGCGACGGCGACGTGCTCGCGCTGCTCGATGAGCTCGTCTATGTCGACGGCTTGCCAGCCGAGGCGCCGCGCCAGCGCTCGCGCCAGCGTGGTCTTCCCGGCGGCCATGAAACCGACGAGGTAGATCTTATCGGCTTTCACGCGACGAGTCGGTCCAGCGTCTCGAAGAATCCGGGATAGGAAATGACGACCGAGTCCGCGCCCTCGATCGTCGAGGGCGCATCGGCGCCCAGCGCGGCAATGGCGAAGGCCATGGCCATGCGATGATCGCGTTGCGCGTCGGCGACGCCGCCCCGCGGCCGGCGCGCGCCGCCGGCCGGGCCTTGCGCGAGAAAACCGTCGGCCCGCTCGTCCGCGTCGATCCCCAACGCACGCAATCCCGCGACGAGCGCCGCGATGCGATCGCTCTCCTTGACGCGCAGCTCGCTCGCCCCGCGCACCACGACGCGGCCCCCGTGCGCGGCGAGCGCGGCAATCGCGGGCAGCTCGTCGATCAGGCCCGGCACTTCCTCGGGCGCGCGGTTCGCCGCCCTCGGTGGCCGTGACCTCGACCTGAACACGAGCGCCGAAGCGCCGCAGAACGCCGAGGAGCGCGAATCGCGAAGGATTGAGGCCGACGTCTTCGACCACCACCTGCGACCCGGGGATCGCGGCGGCCGCAACCAGCCAAAACGCGGCGGACGAGAAATCGCCGGGGACGGCAAGCGTCTGCGCGTGGAGTCGCTGGCCACCTCGCACGGAAACCGTCAACCCGTCGACATCGACCTGACCGCCGAACGCGTGCAGCGCGCGTTCCGTATGGTCACGCGTCGCGGCCGGCTCCACCACCGTCGTCGTGCCCTCGGCGTGCAGGCCCGCGAGGAGGACTGCACTCTTGACCTGGGCGCTTGGCGTCTCGGGCCGATGATCGATCGCGCGCAAATTCGCTCCATGCACGGTCAGAGGCGGACGCCCATCGGTCGCTTCGATGCGGGCGCCCATTCGTTCGAGTGGGGCGATCACGCGGCGCATCGGGCGGCGGGACAACGACGCATCGCCGATCAGTGTGCTGGTGAACGCGTGTCCCGCGACCACGCCGGCCAGCAATCGCATCGTCGTGCCTGAATTGCCCGCGTCTAGTCCCTGGGTGGGCGAACGGAGTTGCCTGACCCCTCGTCCCACTACAACGACGGCGCCGGCCGGCCCCTCTTCGATCTCGACGCCGAGCCGACGCAGGCACGCCAGCGTCGACTGACAGTCGGCGCCGGGGGCGAAATTCGAGAAGGTCGATCGGCCGTCGGCGAGCGCCGCCAACAACGCGTACCGATGTGCG
>JACPZV010000120.1 GCA_016195295.1 Acidobacteriota bacterium | reverse complement strand
CTTTTGGACCCGGCACATGACCATGATCGATCCGCAGATCCTCGAACGCCACGGCCTGAAGCCCGACGAGTACGATCGCATCGTGCAGTTTCTCGGCCGCGAGCCGAATCTCACCGAGCTCGGGATTTTCTCGGTGATGTGGTCCGAGCACTGCAGCTACAAGAGCTCGCGCGTCCACTTGAAGACGCTGCCGACCAAAGGTCCGCAGGTTTTGCAGGGCCCGGGAGAAAACGCGGGCGCCGTGGACATCGGCGAAGGCCTGGCAGCGGTCTTCAAAATCGAATCGCACAACCATCCGTCGTTCATCGAACCCTACCAGGGTGCGGCGACGGGCGTCGGCGGCATCATCCGCGACATCTTCACGATGGGCGCGCGACCGATTGCGCTGCTCAATTCTTTGCGGTTCGGATCCCTCGACGCGCCGGGCACGCGCCGGCTGCTCGAAGGCGTGGTCGCCGGCATTGCGGGCTACGGCAATAGCATTGGCATTCCGACGGTCGGTGGCGAGATCGCCTTCGAGCCGTCGTACGCGGGCAATCCGCTGGTCAACGTGTTCTGCCTCGGCATCGCGAACGCCTCGGACATTATTAGAGGCGTGGCCTCCGGCGTCGGCAACGCCGTCTACTACGTCGGCGCCAAGACCGGACGCGACGGCATCCACGGCGCGACGATGGCGTCGGCGGAGTTCGACGACAAGTCGGCGGAGAAGCGGCCGGCGGTGCAGGTCGGCGATCCGTTCATGGAGAAGCTGCTGCTCGAAGCGTGCCTCGAGGTGATGAAGACCGATGCGCTCGTCGGCATTCAGGATATGGGCGCGGCGGGATTGACGTGCTCGACGACCGAGATGGGATCGCGCGGAGGCGCGGGCATCGAGATCGACGTCGCGTTGGTGCCGCAGCGCGAGACCGGCATGACACCGTACGAGATCATGTTGTCCGAATCGCAGGAGCGCATGCTGCTCGTCGTCAAGCGCGGGCGCGAGGCCGAAGTCGAGCGGATCTTCGATAAGTGGGACCTCCACGCCGTCCACATCGGCCAGGTCACCGACGACGGCCTCCTGCGCGTCAAGGATCACGGTGCGTTGGTCGCGGAGATCCCGAATCGCGCGCTGACCGACGAAGCCCCGCTGTATCGCCGGCCGATGACCGAACCCGAGTACCTCACCGGCGTGCAGATGCTCGATCTCAATGCGTTGCCCAACGTCGCGCGACCCTTCGACACGCTCAGGGTCGCCCCGAGCTCCGTCGAGGGGCGAGGCTTTCAACCGAGCGATCAGAACGCGGTGCTGCTCGCCCTTCTCGGCTCGCCGACGATTGCCAGCAAGCGCTGGGTCTATCGCCAGTACGATCACATGGTGCGCACCAACACAATCAACCTGCCGGGCCTCGGCGCGGGCGTCGTGCGCATCAAAGGCACCGATCGCGCGCTCGCGCTCTCGGTCGACAGCAGCGGCCGCTACTGCTACCTCGATCCGTACCGCGGCGCGATGCTCGCCGTGGCCGAGGCGGCGCGCAACGTCGCGTGCGCCGGCGCACGGCCGCTCGGCGCCACCAACTGCCTGAACTTCGGCAATCCGGAGCGTCCGGCCGTCATGTGGCAGTTCGCGAAAGCCGTGGAAGGCATCGGCGCCGCGTGCCGCGCGCTCGGCGTTCCGATCACCGGTGGCAACGTCAGCCTCTACAACGAGACTGACGGCAAGGCGATCTATCCGACGCCGACCATCGGCGTCGTCGGTCTGCTCGAGCACGCGGACCGCGTCCTCTCGCGCAGATTCCGCGAGGCGGGCGACGCGATCATCCTGTTCGGTGAAGGCCACGGCGAGCTCGGCGGGTCCGAGTATTTGAAGGTCGCGTACGATCTCGTCCGCGGAGTACCGCCCGCGCTGAATCTCGACGCCGAGCGCGCGCTGCACGGATTGCTGGTCGGGTTGGCGGACGCGCGTCTTCTGCGGTCGGCCCACGACTGTTCAGACGGTGGGCTCGCGGTCACCGTGGCGGAGTGCTGCTTCGACACCTCCGGCATCGGCGCGGAGATCTCGGTTGACGGTGCGCCGGTGTCGTCCAACGCTCGGTTGAACGTCGCGGCCGCGCTCTTCGGCGAGTCGGCTTCGCGCGTCGTCGTCTCGGTCGTGCCAGACGACGTGACGACGGTGCTCGAGCGCGCGGCAGCGGCGAACGTGCCGGCGCGTGTCATCGGTCAAACTGGCGGCAACCGCCTGCGCATGGCGGTCGCGGGACAGGTGGTCGTCGACGCACCCGTCGACGAGGCGGAGCGCGTCTGGTCGTCGGCGATCGAACAATCGTTCGCGAGGCGCGTGGCCTGACCCATGCTCGACAAGTTCAAAGACGAGTGCGGCGTCTTCGGCATCTTCGGTCATCCCGAAGCGGCCAACATGACGTACTTGGGTCTGTACGCCCTGCAGCATCGCGGGCAGGAAAGCGCCGGCATCGCCGCGTCGAACGGCGAGCGCGTGTGCATCTCGCGCGAGATGGGCTACGTCGCGGATATTTTCGACGGACAGGCGCTGGCCGAGCTGCCGGGATCGCTCGCGATCGGGCACGTGCGGTATTCGACGGCGGGCGAAAGCCAGCTGCTGAACGCCCAGCCGATCGTGATCGACTGCGCGCACGGCCAGATCGGTGTGTGCCACAACGGCAACATCGTGAACGCCCGCGAGCTGCGCGACGAGCTCGTGCGTCAGGGGTCGATCTTCCAGTCGAACAGCGACACCGAAGTCATCCTGCACCTCTACGCGCGATCCAAGGCGCGCCACGTCGAGGACGCCCTGGTCGAAGCGGTGACGCAAGTGCAGGGTGCGTTCTCGCTCGCGGTGCTGACGAAAGATCGGCTCGTGGCCGTGCGCGATCCCCACGGGTTCCGGCCGCTCGCGCTCGGCCGGCTGGACGACGCGTGGGTCGTGGCTTCGGAAACCTGCGCGATGGATCTCATCGGGGCGACCTACGTCCGCGACGTCGAGCCTGGCGAGGTGTTGATCATTTCGATCGACGGCCTCCGGTCCGTCAAACCGTTTCCGCCGTCGCCGCTCGCGCACTGCATCTTCGAGCACGTGTACTTCGCGCGGCCCGACAGCTATGTGTTTGGCCGCAGCGTGAACGAAGTGCGCACGGATCTGGGTCGCATCCTCGCGCGCGAGCAGCCGGTGGATGCCGACGTCGTCGTGCCGGTACCCGACTCGGGCGTCTGCGCGGCGATGGGATTCGCGGAGGAGTCACGCGTGCCGCTCCGGATGGGCCTCATCCGCAATCATTACGTCGGCCGGACGTTCATTCAGCCGCAGGCATCTATCCGCCATTTTGGCGTCAAAGTGAAGCTGAATCCGGTCAGGAGTGTGCTGGACGGTAAACGTGTGATCCTGGTCGACGATTCGATCGTCCGCGGCACGACGAGCCAGAAGATCGTCAAGATGGTGCGGGCCGCGGGGGCGAAGCACGTGCACGTGCGCATCAGCTGCCCGCCCACCATCTCGCCCTGCTTCTACGGCGTGGACACGCCGCGCAGACAGGAGCTGATCGCCGCGACGCACACGATCGAGGAGATTCGACAGTTTCTCGAAGCGGACAGCGTCGCGTACTTGAGCCTTGAAGGACTGCTGAGCGCCGTCGGTTCCCAGCGCGGCTCGTACTGCCGCTCGTGCTACACGGGACAGTATCCCGTCGAAGTCCCGCGCGACGAGACCAGCTACCTCCAACTGGCGCTGAAACTCGACAAAACCGCGCCCGCCGCCCGGTAACGATGACGATGGACTACCGGCAGTCCGGCGTCGACATCGACGCGGGCAACGAAACCGTCCGGCGGATCAAGGCGCTCGCCCGGGCGACGTTCACGCTGTCGCCGACGGTTTCCGAGCAGGTGATCGCCGGCGTGGCGCGCGCGTGCCGCGAGAACGGCTGCGCGCTGATCGGTGGAGAAACCGCGGAGATGCCCGGCTTCTACGCCGACGGCGAGTACGACATCGCCGGCTTCATCGTGGGCGTTGTGGATCGCGTGAAGCTGATCGACGGTCGCGCCATCGTGCCGGGCGACGTTCTGATCGGCCTGCCGTCGGCCGGACTGCACACCAACGGCTACTCGCTCGCGCGACACGTGTTTTTTGAGTTGGCCGGATGGAAGCCGGAGACGATGGTGGCCGAATTGAGCACGACAGTCGCTGATGCGCTTCTGGCCACGCATCGATCGTATCTGGCGGTCGTTCGTCCGCTGCTCGCGCGCGGCGACGTCAGGGGCCTCGCCCACGTGACTGGCGGTGGCATCACTGAAAATCTGCCGCGGATTCTGCCCGAGCGCTGCGCGGCTGAGATCGATCGCCGCGCGTGGTCGGTGCCACCCGTCTTCCGGCTGCTGCAGAGGCTCGGCGGGATCGCGACCGACGAAATGTTCCGGGTATTCAACATGGGAATCGGTCTGATCGTGGCGTGCGCCGTCGGCGACGCCGACCGCGTCCTGGAGCAGCTTGCGACCGCCGGCGAACCCGCCGTCCGGATCGGCCGCGTCGTCTCAGGCGACCGCACCGTCGCGTACATCAACGCGCTGTGAACCGACGCATTGCGGTCCTGATCTCGGGACGCGGATCGAATCTCCAGTCGATCATTGGCGCTGCCGCTGCCGGCCAACTCAACGCGACGGTCGCCGTCGTCGTGTCGAACCGTCCGGGAGCGCAAGGTCTCGCGCGCGCGCGTGACGCCGGCATCGACGCCCTGTTCCTCAACCCGAAGGACCATCCGGATCGCGACGCGTACGATCGGGCCATCGTCGACGTGCTCAAGGCCCGCGACGTGACTCTGGTCTGTCTCGCCGGCTTCATGCGGTTGGTCGGACCGCCGCTGCTCGAGGCGTTTCCGCAGCGCATTCTCAACATTCACCCCTCGCTCCTCCCGTCATTTCGCGGTCTGGATGCCCAGCGTCAGGCTCTCGAACACGGCGTCCGCGTGACGGGCGCCACTGTCCACCTGGTGACCTCGGCGCTCGACGATGGACCGATCGTTGTTCAGGCGGCGGCGCCTGTTTACGACGACGACACGGTCGAAACGCTGTCAGCGCGCATTCTGATTGAAGAGCATCGCCTCTATCCCGAAGCGATTCGTCTCGTGCTCGACGGCGGCTGGACTGTCGAGGGACGCCGGTTCGTTCGTCGATAGCGTTTACGCCGACTGGAGCGTCAGCACGGCGACTTCCGGCGGGCAGTTGATCCTGACGGGCACGTAAATCGTTCC
>JACPZV010000195.1 GCA_016195295.1 Acidobacteriota bacterium | reverse complement strand
TTCATCGTCGACAATCAACACCAGGGCCATGGGTCACTCCATCGAGACGGTTCTCGGGCCGACAGGGTCGAGATCGTGCGGGAGATGGTCGGCCATGTACGTCAGTGCGGGTTCGACCAGATCGGGATCGAAATGGTGGCCTGAACAGCGGCGGACCTCGGCCGCGGCTTCATCGAAGGACACGGCCGCGTGGTAGGGACGCGCGCAAATCATCGCATCGACGGCGTCGACAATGGCGAACACGCGCGCGCCGAACGGAATCGCGTCGCTCTTCAGCCCGCGGGGGTAGCCGCTGCCGTCGAACTTCTCGTGATGCGAATAGACCATATCGGCGGCTCCCGTGAGAAACCCGATCTTGGAGAGAAACTCGAATCCGTACTCCGCATGCCGGACCATCACGCGCCACTCGTCATCCGTGAGTCTGGCAGGCTTGCACAAGATGCGGTCGGGGATCTTGAGTTTGCCGATGTCGTGCAAGAGCGCGCCGTGCTGGATCTGGATCAGCGCGCTTCCCGCGACTCCCAGCGTTCGGGCAATCCCCGTCGTCAGATCGGAGACTCGTCTGGAGTGGCCGCCCGTGCCCTGGTCCCTGAGGTCGAGCGCCATCGAGAGGGAATCGAGCGTCGCGGCGTGTACGGTCGTCAGGTCGCGCAATGCCTCGTTCAGCGCCAGCGTCTTCTCCGCCACCAGCGCCTCGAGTCGCACGCGGTAAGCGTCGTTCTCCATCCGCAACCGCCGGTGCTCCAGCGCCCGCGTCACGGAGCGCACCAACGCATCCAGATCGATCGGCTTGTGCAGGAAATCGATGGCGCCGCGCTTCATCAAATCGACGGCCAGCGCGGCTTCATCCTCCGCGGTCAGGAACACGACTTCGACCGTCGGGTCGATGGCCTTGATCGCATTCAGAAGATCGGAGCCCGATACATGGGGCATCGCGAAGTCGAGCACGCACACGTCCGGCAGGAAAGACCGGAAGACGTCGATCGCCTGACGGGAGTCCGACAGACCGACGACGTGGTACCCCCGGTGGCTGAGCAGACGCTCGATGACCCCGATGACGTCAGTCGCGTCATCGACGATCAGGACCTTCGCCGCCTGGCTCACGTGCGCCAATCTCTCCTCCTCAGAAGTTCATCGGAGCGGCCGCATTATCCGGGCGACGCGCTCGATAGTTCTTCCGGACCCGCCATGACGGGTCCGTGGTGCGCCGGAAGGTGTACGCGGAAGGTGGTACCTTGCTGGGCTTCGGTTTCGTACGTGATCCTCCCACCCATCGACGCCACGACTGACTGTGAGGTGGAGAGGCCGAGCCCGGTCCCGCGCTCGCCCTTCGTCGTTTGGAGCGGCTGGAACATGCGCGGGCGGAAGTCCGCTGGAATGCCCACACCCGTGTCGCGCACCGCGATCTCGACCTCGCCATCACGCACGGCGAGCGACACATCGAGCGTGCCACCGCCTTTCGGCACCATCGCGTCGCGCGCGTTCAGATACAGGTTCAGGCACACCTGCGAGATCAGAGACGGATCGGCCGCGCCACAGGGAACATCGTCTAGATGTGTGACCACGTCGATGTTGTGGCGTCGAAGGTCATGCCGCAGCATATCGAGTGGCATCTGCACGACGTCCCGCAGCGTCCGGCACGCGCCGCGTCGCGCGTGGTGCCGGGCGACGCCGAGGAGGTTGGCCGTGATCACGGCAGCTGCCTTCGCCGCTTTTTCCGCGTGCTCGAGATCTTCCCGCGTCTCCCGCGACAGACCCTCGTCTTCACGCGCCAGAGCCAGATGTCCCAGGATCGCCATCAGTGAATTGTTGAAGTCGTGAGCCGCGCCAGCGGCCAGCGTCGAGACGGCCGCCATTTTCTCGACGGCGAAGAGCTGGTCCTGGGCGCCACGCAACTGCTTCAACGCCTCCATCAGCTTGTGGCTGCGCACGCGGATGACCGTTCCGTAGAGCGTCGTGACGAACACCAGGATGAAGAGCGTCCGCAAAAGCGTTGGAACCTGGGGAAGCACCGGCACGCCGGTCAGTCTGGCGAAAGGGGTCACCGCGGACTCGCCGAACGCGAACACGAACGCGGTCGCCATGGCCCGTGGCGCGTACATTTGCGCGCCGCTTCCGGTGTGCCTCTTCGTCAGCAGCGTGGCCAGGATCCACATGGAAGCGACGAGCCAGATAGCTCCTTCCAGCGGGTGCAACACCGCCACGGCAAGCGCCGGGGCGCGCGGCATCGCGAGCCCGAGGACGATCGACCCCCCCGCCCCGGCGAGCGCAACGCCCGCGTAGACCCGATCCCAATTCCTCGGACTGCGGAGCACCTGGGTCTGGTCGAGCCGCAGGTCGGCGGCGAGCGACCGGACCGCGAGCCACATGAGAATGCCGGCGGCAACGCCCGTCAGCGACGACAGTACAGCCAGTCCATTCAGATAGGCAGCGCCCATCATCGCGGCTTCCATCGTCAGACAGGACAAGACCGCCTGCGTCACCAGGAACCACGTCTTCGCGCGCGGAACCCACTCGGCTCGAAGGTCGAGGACGGCCTTGAGACCGAAGCCCCAGGCCAGAAGGTTCAGGAGGCTCCACCAAAACGCAGGCATCTCGCCCTTTCTTCAACGGGCGGCCGGACCATTCGCCGCCGTCAGGGCCGATCTCGTTGCCGGTGCAGCCGCGAAGGTTCCCACGCCGGTGGTCAGACGGCCGACGCGACCGCGAAGAGTATTCCGCTGATGATGTCTCGGGACGGCGCCGATCGTTACAGACGGACGGCAACAGCCGCGCCGGCGCGCGATCGGGTGACGCTCGCGACGGCGCCTCGGTGACGGTCAAGGTATCCGATGTCACGGGCGGTCACACGCTGCGAATCGTCGCATCAGTGAGGCAACTCACAGGCATGCTGGAAGCGTCTCCACACGGGAATGCGGCCTCCCCGCCAGTGCACCTTCCTCACGCACCGCGAGTCGCGTTCTCGATGACGCGGGAAACCTGTCACTCATGTTGCTCAGGCCTTCGAGGAAATCGATGCGTTGCTCGCCGGACCGCCGCTTCCGGCGGACGTGTATCTCGTGGACGTGTGGGCGCACCGTCCGGTCTCGAACGCAATCGCGGCCCGACTTCACATCAGGCACGAGTCCCCGCAAGTGCTGCTCGTTGACCACGGCCATGTCATGTGGAGCGCATCGCACTTTCGCGTCACCGCCCGCGCGCTCCGCGCGGAGTTGACCCGCTTCACGCGTTCTTCGATGTCGGCGGACCTGGTGAGGCAGTGATGAGACCTTTGCGCGGATCGCGATGGTGGATGGCGGTGATAGGCGTACTGGCCGCGACGGCGGCGGCTGGTTACGCGCAGTTGCGTGGCGTTCGGGCCGACGTGACGCCGATTGTGGGAAGCGACGGCGTGCGCGCGGGCACCGACGTGCGAGCGGCGCTCCGGGTTATTCTTCCCGACGGTTTCCACGTCCAGTCCGACAAGCCGCGAGATCCGTCCCTCATTCCGACGGCCCTGACGATCGAGCCACCCTGCTGGAGGGGTGCACGGTGCTCGGCACCGCCGGCGGATACGTCACGTCGGAAGAATTTCTCACGTTCGTGCGCAACGCCGAGACTGGCGTCACGGCGCGTTGGCTCTTCGAGGGGCGCGGGCCGCTCGCCATTCTGATCATCGTGTTTCTCGGGGGCCTGGCGCAGCGTCTCGTCCAGCGTGGAGGAGAAAGTGAAGGCCGGCTGGCACGCCTCTCTGGCCGATGGTCTCGCCGCCGCCGCGCGTGAGCAGAAGCCCGTGCTGATTGACCTGTGGACGACCTGGTGCAAGAACTGCCTGACGATGGACAAGACTACGTTTGAGGATCCGAAGGTCACCTCTGCGCTGGCCGGCTACGTAAAGATCAAGTTCCAGGCGGAAGACCCTGACCAGCAGCCCGCCAAGGCCGTGATGCAGCGCTTCGAGGCCATCGGCCTGCCCACCTATGTCATCCTGCGGCCGAAAAACTTCTAGGCAGCCATCAGCGTGGACACGACCGGTTCAAGGCTTCGCCGCGATTTCGTCGGCGATCCTGCGCGCGATGGGAAGGCTCACGCCGCAGGTGGGGTCGTCCACCCGGCACTTCGCGACGGTCAGGCCGCAGCCGCACGTACACGGTTCCGCGTTGAGCCGCTGGAGCGTCTCGGTTCGCTGGCCGGGCGTAAGCCGCGTCAAGTCGATTCCCGGAATCTCTTTCGCCTGGGCGGCATTGGCGAGCCCCACCGCGTGATCCGGCTCGACGTACTCGATCGCGGCGTCGATGCGCAAGCCGGCGAGGACGCGTGTTTCCCCCTCGGTGGTCGTCGCGTTGAGCATGCCGACGTGCTTCTGGACGATGCGCCCGTCGCGATCGACGATGAATGACGTCGGCAGGGCGGCGACGCCGGCGAACAGGCGTTCCAGTTCCGGCGTCGTCATGACCACGGGATAGTTGATCTGGTGGTCGGCCACGAAGCGCGTCACGGCGTCGGGGGAGCCCTCGTCTTCAGAAATCCCGATCACTTGGAGCTGGTCGCGATATTTGTCCTGAAGCGCGATCAGGTCAGGGATTTCCGCCTTGCACGGAGGGCACCACGTGGCCCAGAAGTTGACCAGCGTCACCTTCCCGCGCCAGTCGGTCGAAGAGATCGTGCGGCCGTCGATCGTCTGCATGGTGAGCGCCGGGACCGCCGTCGGATTCTTGAAAAAGCGCAGGGTGATCGTGTCGGCGCTGACGGGTGTCGAGCTCGCGGCGACGCGCCGCCGGTGCTGCATAACGGCCCCCACGACTGCCACGGCCGCCAGAACCACGATCCCGCCAGTCAAGATTCGTCGAGCAGTCATGATCGCTACTCTACTTCCCTGTGCACCACCAACGGTCGTCGAGGTGAAAAAGTGTGGCGTTGCTCACATTGAGTGCCCTGAACGACTCTCGCAACGTGCTCGTGGTTCAGAACTTCACGGTCGCGCCGACGCGCACGATTCGCGGCGCGAGGATACGCGACGGCCGGCCGAGTGTCGAGCCGATCGCTTCATTCTGCGCCAGAACGGGATTGGCATTGAGGAGATTGAAGATGTCGACCGACGCCTCGAGCCGCGACGCGCCCACGGAAAACCGCTTCGCGAAGCGGACGTCGACGAACTTGTTCACGGTCTCCGACCGATCGACGCCCCGCGGCTGGACCCACACAGTGTCGGATCCCTGAGGCAGGCCGGAAATGGTGATCGTGCGGTTGAGCGGGTCGCCATCGCGGGCCGTGAACTTGCCGGAGACGGTGACGTCGTAGGGCAACTGGTAGCTGCCCGACAGGCTGAACGACCACGGAATGTCCGTGAAGATCGCCGAGCCCGCGCGGTTCAGGCGGTAATTCGGATTGTTCAGATCGGTATTGGTGCCGGGGTTCGTGTAGGTGCCGTTGTGGTCGAAGCCTTCGTGCTTCTGCAGCGACAGTCCCCCGAGCATCTGCCAGCGGTTGGACATCCGCTTGTTGACGCTGAATTGCACGCCGTTGTAGTCGCTCTCGAGCACGTCGACGTTGGTGATCACGCGGTCACGGCGCGTGACCAGCGCCGGATCGAGGCTGTAGACCGTGAGGGTCTGCGGGCCACGCTGCGTGTCGGTGTAGCTGCGCGTGATGGGCGTGTACGCACTGGTCGGCCGCGCGAGATCGACGATCGCCAGGCCGTTGCGATGCTGCCGGCGGTGATAGCTCACCGACAGCGCGAGATCGCGCGCCAACTCGTGATCGACACCGACGTTCATCTCGTCGCTGTACGGACGCGTCGCGGCCGGATCCATCCGCGGGAACACGCCGCTGAACCCCGTGAAGTTCGTCAGATTCAGCTCGCCGGGGTCGAGCCGCAAGTTGTTGTTGCGGTCGGTCCAGGGCACCTGCACGTTGATGCGGGCATTCGGGTTGATGCTCTCGGCGATCTCCGAGCCGAACTGATTGTAGAAACGGCCGTAGTATGCCTTCAGTGCCGTGCGCCCTTTGCCGAACAGATCGTAGGAGACGCCGACCCGCGGCGCCACATTCAGATTGAAGTCGTACAGGTCGGTCGGCGCGAACGATCGCGCGGCGACGAACGTGCCGGCGGGACTCGACTGCGCCGGCAGGAACGCCTTCACGCCGTCGAACCGGGCGCCGTAGTTGATGGTCGCTCTCCCGATCACCCAGCGGTCCTGCGCGAAGACGGACCAGGTGCGCAGGCGATGATCCGACTCGACCGGCGTGTTCGCGATCTGCGCGCGCAGCCCAACGCCGTCGTTGGTCTCGAGAAACAAATCACCGTTGCGCGTGCGGTTGTATTGCATCTTCTCCCAGGAGAGCTGCGTGCCCACTTTGAAGTCGTGACTGCCTGCCCCGAGGTTCTCGGCGAAGTAAGCGAGAGTGGCGTTCGCCTGGTACCGATGGTTCGGGTTGAGCGACTGTTCCGTCGCCGCGTTGGCCTGCGTGTTCCGGACGATATCGCGAATGGCGATGTCGTTCGGCGTGACCTCTTTTTGGTAGCGCGTCGGGAACACGCCCCACATTCGGCCGAATCGGGCGTCGAAGACCGTTGATGTGCCGAAGACCTGGTTGATCTGCGCGACATAGTTCTGCGCCGGCTGATCCTGCAGCACCGAGGCCTTGTCCTCACTGAACAGGAAGGGTGCGTCCCGGCGATGGAACCGATTCTTCAGATTCCGATTGAACATGAACGAAGCCTTCGTCGCTGTCGCCGCGTTCCACGTGGCCTTGCCCATGTAGTTCTCGATCCGATTGTCGTCGATCGCCTGGCTGCCGTCGACGTTGCGCGCCCCGATCTGGAACTGATCCAGCCGCCACCGTCGCGTCGCGCCGAAGAACCACAGTTTGTCCCGCTTGATCGGACCGCCGAGCGTCGAGCTCCAGTCGTACGAGAGGTCGATCGGGTTGCCGGCCGCACCGGTTTGCTGGCCCGTCGCCAATCCCAGCCGCGCACGCAGCGCGTCGTCGACGTTCGCCCCCTGCAGCTTGTCGTTCATGAAATAGAAGTTGTGGTCGCTGGTGAACCGGTTACCGCCGGACTTGGTCACCATGTTCATGTAGACGCCGCCGACGTCGCTCTCCGCGGCGCCCGACGCCGTTTGCATGTTGTATTCCTCGTACATCTCGAAGCCGTAGTACTGCATCGTCGCCCCGCCGCTGCCGCCGCCCCAGTTCGTCTTGAGGCCGTCGATCGAGAACGACTTCTGACTGTCTGCGGAGCCGAACGCCTCGACGTTGTACTGCTGCATGCCCTCCGTGCCGCCGACGTCGAGACGGCCCGTGATGACGCCCGGAACCAGACCCGCCATCACCCAGGGGTTGCGCCCGGTCGGAATGGTGTCGAACACTTCCTTCGAGATGTTCGTTTGCGTCGTCGTCGAGCCGACGTCCACGACCGGCGACGCGCCGGTCACGACAATCGTCTCCTGGAGGTTGCCGACGCCGAGCTCCTCGTCGAGGCGAGTGGTCTGAGCGACCAGCACACGAATGTCTCCACGCTTCAGCGTCGAGAATCCGCTCAGCTCGTAGGTCACTTCGTATGTGCCGGGCGGCAGCCCTGTGAGTTGGTAGGTGCCCGCCCCGCCCGTGGTCGTGGTGCGCACGCCGCCGATCAGCGCGGCGCTCGAAATATTTATCGTCACGCCCGGGAGGATGCCGCCTTGCGCGTCGCGGACGACGCCGGACAGGCTGCCGGTCTGCTGGGCCACAGCGGGCCTCGACACCAGAATTACGCCAAGCACGAGTGAGAAAATCCGACGCGCGACAAGACCACGCATGCGCCCTCCTCTGTACTCTTGTACTCTTCCGTCGCATCGACATCGGAGATGGTGCGGACTGTGAAGATGGCGGAATACTACACCCGCGCGTGGGCTTGGTTCGAAAAAAGAATGCGGGCCTGATTCGGACATTTCGGACATGGTTCTCCGGCGATTACTCGCGAGGATCGCGGTCCGTCAGCTCCAAGGTTCGAACGATCTTCTGCCCGAGACCAGTGCGGAGGCCCCTGCGTCCACATTGAGGCCGCCCGGGAACTTTCGAGCCGTCTTGCGTGTCTGTAGGCGCATGAGGCGCGACAGGTGAATCGCGATCAGTTTGCCGAATTAGCCCTCAGCTACACAAACGAGCTGACGGCGTTCGCGCGCCGCCTCACGTCGAACCGCGCGGACGCGGACGATCTCGTACAAGGGACGTACGAGCGGGCTCTTCGCGCTTGGCAGACGCTGCGCGAGCCCGGGGCGTGCCGAACGTGGTTGTTTCGAATCGCCCGCAATCTGTTCCTGAACGAGCGCCGCGCGCAGGCGGCGCGTCTGGAGTTGCAGCTGATCGATGTCGACCAACTGGCGGATCCGCCTCTGGTGTCCGCGGATGTCGTGGAGCGGCTCGATGCTCGAGTGCTCGAGGACGCGCTCTCAACCCTTCAGCTCGATCAGCGGGAGGCGCTGCTGCTGTGCGACTTGTGGGGGTTCACGTACGCGGAAATCGCGGAGATTACCGGCGTACCGGTCGGCACAGTCCGATCGCGTCTCGCCCGCGCGAGGGCTCGACTCGTCTGTGCGCTAGGCGACGCGGTATCTGGTCGCGGACATTCGCGGAGGGGCCGATGACGTGCGCACACATCACGGATCATCTGTCCGAGTGGGTGGATGGCGAGCTGGCGACCGAGGTCGCCCATGCCGTCGACACCCATCTCGCCACCTGCGCGAGCTGTCAGGCGCGCGCCCACTCGATGCGCGCGCTCAAACACGCGATCGCGCGTCTTCCCAGCCGCGAGTCGCCACCAGGCGCCGTGCAGGCCCGCCTCGAGGCGCTGCGTTTTCAGCAGTCTCGCCGGCGTGCGAACGTCGCGGCGTGGCTGATGGGCGCGGGCGCCGCAGTGGTCATTGGAGTCGTGGCGCTCTATGTGAAAGGCGCGGCGCATCCTCCGTCGCGCCAGTTCCTGGAGGACCTGGTGGCCGATCACTTGCGGTCGGTCCCGGAATCGATGCCGGCGGAAGTCGCGTCGGATAGTCCGGTCGTGGTCTCGCGGTTCTTCCTGGAGCGTGTCCCGTTCCAGCCGCTGGCCCCTCTGATGCCGGAGGCGCGCCTTCTGGGTGGACGGTTGTGCCGCCTCAACGGGGAACGGAGCCAACTGCTGTTTTACGCGGCGGAAGGCCAGACCCTCTCGTTGTTCATTTCGCGCGCGGGATCCTTCGAAGCGGCCCGATGCGACGCCGTGCGCGACTACTACGTCTGCGGCCGCAGGTCCGGTGAGCTCACGCTGATGCTCGTCGGCGCCCTGCCCGCCGAGACACTGCAGCGTCTGCTGTCCAAAGCCGTTCTCTGACGATCCCATGGTGAAGCTCTCCCTGCGCAACCCCCACGCGGTCGCCGTCATGAGCCTCGGCATCGTGCTCATCGGCCTGACGGTCATCCCGCGCGTGGCGACCGATATCCTGCCGGTCTTTCGCACGCCGGCGGTTCAGATCCTCACGTTTTATCCCGGGATGCCCGCGGAGTTCGTCGAGCAGGACATCTCCACGCGTCTCGAGCGCTGGACCGGCCAGGCCAACGGCGTCGCGCGTCAGGAATCGAAGTCGATGATCGGCGTGAGCGTCGTGAAGGATTTTTTCCGGCCCGACATCGACCCGAATACGGCGCTGTCCATGGTGAGCTCGCTCGCCATGTCCGACCTGTACTACCTGCCGCCCGGCACGATTCCGCCGATGGTGATGCCGTTCGATCCGACGGCCACCATTCCGCTCGCGCTCGTGACCGTGTCGAGCGCCACGGCGGACGAGGCGCGCCTGTACGACGTCGCGTATTTCGAGCTGCGTAACCGGTTGCAGTCGATCACGGGCGTGATCGCGCCGGCCGTGTACGGCGGCAAACTGCGGCGCATCTTGGCCTACGTCGATCGCGATCGTCTCCAGGCGCGCCACCTGGATCCGCTCGACGTCATCAATGCGATCCGGGCGTACAACGTGCTCGTGCCGACAGGCAGCGCCAAGCTGGGCGATCTCGAGTACCAGATCAACGCCAACGCGATGGTCGAGAAGGTGCCGGACTTCAACGGCCTGCCGATCCCGGTCGAGGCGGGCGCGCCGATCTTCGTGCGGGACGTGGCGACCGTGAAGGACGCCGCCCAGATCCAGACCAACGTGGTACGCATCGACGGCCGCCGTCAGGTGTACATTCCGATCTACCGCCAGCCTGGCGCGAACACGATTGCCGTCGTTGACGGCATCAAGGCCCAGCTCGGCGCGATCAAGCAGCGGCTGCCGCCGGACATCAATCTCGACGTCGTCATGGATCAATCGGTGTACGTGCGTCAGTCCATCGATCATCTCGAGTGGGAGGGTGTCCTCGGCGCCGTGCTGGCGGGCCTGATGATTCTGGTCTTTCTGGGGAGCGTGCGCTCGACGGCGATCATCCTCATTTCGCTGCCGCTCGCCGTGACGGCGGCCATCATCGGCCTGTTCGCGTTCGACCAGACGCTCAACAGCATGACGCTCGGCGGGCTCGCGCTGGCGGTCGGCCTGCTCATCGATCAGTCGATTGTGGTGATCGAGAACGTGGAACGGCACCTGGGCGCGCACGGCGATTCGTATCGCGCTGCGCTCGACGGCGCCGGCGAGGTGGCCGGCCCGGTCCTGATCATCACGCTCACGATCATGGCGGCGTTCTTTCCCGTCCTGTTCCTGACCGGGATGGGCAAGTTTCTCTTCTCGCCGCTGGCCCTCGCCGCGGGCCTGGCGCTCGCCGGCTCGTACGTCGTCGCGATGACGATCGTCCCGGTGCTGTGCTGGAAACTTCTGAAGATGCACGGCAGTTCGGCGGCAAATGGTGCGGAGCCGCAACACCGATCCGGATGGGCCAGTTTCTCGGCGCGGCGCTTCGAACAGATCCGCCGCGCGTACGGCCACGCGCTTGATGCCGCGCTGGCCCATCGTGTGGTGCTGCTGGCTGCCGTGCTTGTGGTGTTTGTGGCCTCCCTGGGTCTGTACCCGTTCATCGGCCAGGAGCTGTTTCCGCAGGTCGATGCCGGACAGATCACCCTGCGGGTCCGTGGACCCTCCGGCCTTCGGATCGAGAAGACCGAAGCGCTGGTCGCCCAGGTGGAGCAGACGGTTCGCGAAGTCGTTCCGCCGAACGAGATTGTGAAGCTGATTTCCAACATCGGCGTCTTGCTGGACTGGCCCGCGGCCTATACACCCAACTCGGGTCCCATGGACGCGTTCGTCAACGTGCAGCTCGCCGGCACGCGCGGGCAGAGCACGTTCGAGTACGCGCGTCGCATGCGTGCGGCGCTGAACGAGAGGTTTCCCGGCGTGGAATTCGCCGTCGACACCGGCGGCATGATCACAGCGGCGCTGAACTTCGGCCTGGCGTCGCCGATCGACCTTCAGATCGAGGGCCGCGATCTGGCGACGTCTGCGGACCTCGCGGAGGCGGTCCGAAGGCGCGTCGCTCGCATCCCCGGCGCTGTCGACGTGCGTATTCAGCAGCGTCAGGACTTCCCACAGATCAAGGTCGATGTCGATCGCGTCAAGGAAGCCGACCTGGGGCTGACCAACGATGCCGTCGTAAAGAACATCGTCGCGTCGCTCAACTCCAGCATCAACTTTGCGCCGTCCTTCTGGTTCGACGCGGCCAATGGCAACCATTACTTTCTCGGCGCGCAGTACAGCGAGGATGCGATCAAGGACCTCGACACGCTCAAGAACATCCCGATCAGCAGCGGGAGCCGCCAGTCGACGGTGTTGCTGCGGAACCTGGCGGACTTCTCGCGCACGACGGCGCCGGCCGAGGTCACCCACGTCAACATCACGAGGGTCGTCGACGTCTTCAGCAACGTGTCGGGGCGCGACATCGGCGCGGTCGCGCGGGACGTCGAGCGGGCCATTGCGGACATCGCGGTGCCTCCCGGCTACACCATCCAGATGCGCGGTGAAGTCGCGAACATGCGCGAGTCGTTCTCGAACATGGGCCTCGGCCTGGTCATGGCGGCCGCGCTCGTCTACCTGATCATGGTCGTGCAGTTCCGCTCGTTCCTCGAGCCGCTCGTCATCATGGCGGCGGTCCCGCTGGGGCTCATCGGCGTGCTGTGGATGCTCTGGCTCACGGAGACGACGCTCAACATCCAATCATTCATGGGCGTCATTATGATGATTGGCATCGCGGTGTCGTACAGCATTCTGTACGTCGACTTTGCCAATCATCAGCTCGCGGCCGGGGCCAGTCCAGACGCAGCGGTGCGAGAAGCGGGCAGGGTGCGCCTCCGTCCGATTCTGATGACTTCGCTCGCGGCCATGCTTGCCCTCGCGCCGATGGCGCTGACCTCCGGGCAGGCCACAACGCCGCTGGCGCGCGCTGTCATTGGCGGCGTCGGCGCGTCCACGCTCCTGACCTTGTTCGTCGTCCCCGTGCTCTACGTCTTTGCCAAGAAGGCGTCGCGATAGCGACGCCGGCAGGAAGAAGCCCATGCACCACTGGAACCGGTCAGCGCGACTGCCCCTTTGGGGCCACCGGTCTCGGCCGCTGGTCGCCGCGGCCATCGCGCCCCTGGCATTGACGATGGCCGCCTGTTCGTTGACGAAAGGGGAGCCGTCCACCGCTGAGGCGAAGACGCCTCCCTCGGTGATGGTGGAGACGGAGACCGCCGGTCGAAGCGATGTGATGCGCCGGATCGACGTCGTCGCGACGCTTGATCCGTGGGAGGAGGCGACGCTCTACGCGAAGGTATCCGGCTACTTGAAAGCCATCAGCGTCGATCGTGGCGACCGCGTACGTCAGGGGCACCTCCTCGCGGTCCTCGACATCCCTGAGATGAATGACGAATACAAGCGGATCGACGCGGAGGAAAACCGGGACAAAGCAGAGGTCCAGAAGGCGCAGGCTGACGTGCATCTGCAGAATCTCACGATGCAGCGGCTGCAGGCCATCCATGCGGAGGAGCCTGGCGCGACGACGCCGCAGGAGCTGGATCTGGCGTCGGGCAAGCTCGAAGCGGCGCGAGCGACGGACGCGGCCGCCCAATCTCGTCTGGTGGCGACCACCGCTGAGCGAGTGCGACTCGATACGATGATGGAGTACCGCCGCATCCTGGCACCGTTCGACGGCGTCGTGACCGAGCGCTATGTGGACCCCGGCGCCCTGATCACGGCGGGCACGCAGTCCAAGCCGACACCCGTCGTGAAAGTTGTCAGCGCCGCCCGCCTCCGTGCGATGGTCGACGTGCCGGAGCGAGACGTCGCCCACCTCCGCATCGGTGCCTCCGCACGGCTGCGGGTCGATGCGTATCCCGATCGGACGTTCACCGCGACGGTGAGCCGGTTTTCCCGCGCGCTCGATCCGCAGACCCGCACGATGCGAACGGAAGTGCTCGTCGCCAACGGCGACGGGGCGCTGACGCCAGGGATGTTCGGCAGAATCTCGCTGGATCTGGAACGGCGCGCCAACGTGATCACGCTCACGCCGGCCGGCGTGCGCTTCCAGAAGGATCAGGCGTACGTCTTCGTGGCCGCCAAGGATCACGCCCGGCGCGTCGATCTGACGATCGGCGTCGACGACGGCGTGCGGCTGGAAGTGGTATCCGGGCTCACGGGCGGCGAGGCAATCATCGTCAAAGCGTCCGCGCCGCTCGCCGATGGCATGCCGATCGCAGTCAAGCCAGCACCTACAGCCACGAGCAGCAGGTGACCGTTCCAGCAGGTGTGACCATCATGACGCTTCGTCTCGCGCAGATCGTCTTGGTGATGGCAACGTTTCCGGTCGCACCCGCAGCGGCGCAGCAGCCGGTTTCGGCCCGGATGCCGATCACGCCGCGTGAGCAACAGCGCCCCGCGTGGCTTGCGGGCGTTGCAGCGCGTGAACGGCCGCTCACGCTGCGCGACGCGCTCGACCTGGCCGATCGACAGAATCTTGATGATCGTCGAGCGGGCGTGCGCAGCGGCATTGCCCGCCAGGAGGTGCGCGAGAGCAAACGCGCATGGATTCCGGCATTGGTCGGATCGGCCGGGGCCGCGCAGACCACCGGCCTGGTGCAGGGATCGTTCGGTGATCTGAAGGACGTCGACTACACGTCGGTGGCGCCGTTCACGCGATTCGGCCTCGGCCTCAATCCGGCGGAGACGTGGTTTGGAAAGGCGGCCGCCGTGTTTCGCGCGGCGGGCGCACAGTCGGACGAACAGGCCGTCAGGCGGCTGGTGCTGCTAAGCGTGTCACAGCTGTATCACCAACTGGCCCGCGAGCAGTCCAGCGTCACCGTCACGGGAGAGGCCGTTCAGAATGCCCAGGACCTCGTGCGGATCACCGATGTGCTCCTTCGCCAGGGAACCGGGCGAGGCGACGACTTTGAACGGGCCCGTACCGAGCTCGCGAACACCGAGCTGCGCCTGATCGAGGCCGAGCGCCGGAGGCAGATCGCGTCGATCGATCTCGCGTCGGCGCTCGATTTGGACCCTCTCGAGATGCTTGTGCCGGTTGACGACGTTGCGGCGACAGTGGACGCGGCGACGCCTGTTCCAGATGTGGCGCTCCTCGTGCAGCAAGCGTTGGATAGGCGCCCGGAGATCGCGGCCGCGCGTCGGCAATTGGACGCACGGCGTGCCGAGCGTTCGGCGGCCGTCGGGCGTGTGGCCGCGCCAACGCTGGAGGCGTTTTATCAAGAAGGCCTGAACGGCGATCGCGTCGCCGATGTCGCGTCGCTCCGCCGCTACGGCGTGGGCGCCACGTGGACCGTTTCCGCGACGGGAGTCGAACGCGTGCGCACCGCCGCGCAGCGGATCGACGACGCTTCGCTCGCAGTGGCTCAAGCTGAACAAGGAGTCCGCGCCGATGTCGTGAGCGCCTGGACGGACGTCCAGGCCGCGATCGCGCGTCTCGACCGCGCGCGTCAAGCCCGCTCCGCGGCGGAAGCGACGCTGCGCATCAGCCAGGTGCGTTTCCGCAACGGAACGAGCCTGGCCATCGAAGTCCTGCAAGCGCAGCAAACGCTGGAGTCTGTGCGCCTGGCAGAAGTCGCGGCGGCTGTGGACGCCGATCAGGCCAAGGTACGGCTGCGCGCCCAGCTTGGGCCGATCACACCAGCCGACATCGCGGCGCGGTGACGCCGGACGAGGCCTTTAAGCCGCATGTCATATGATGCCCCTGGCTCATCATCAACGGCGGAGGTCACATGAGAGGAAGTGGTGCTCGTAGAACTGTTCGGACGTTGCTCGTTGCCGGCGTTTTGATTGGGCTCGCGGCGCGCGCGCACGCGCAGACGATGGTCGAATACAGTGGGCAACGCATCCGAGACCAAGTTCTACTACCGTGAGCGCTTCGGTTCCTCACGAGGACGACGTCTCACAGTCGCAGACGGACGCGCTGTGAATCTGATCGCTCGCCTTCTGCTGCTCGTCGGTGGCCTCGGGATCGTCGCACTGCTCGTCCTGCGCGCCGGGCCGGCGCTCCTGCTCGACATGCTCACACGCGTCGGCTGGATCGTGCCGGCCGTGTCAGCCGTGTACGCGCTCCATCAGATGGTCCGCGCCGCCGCGCTGTGGCGGAGTGTGCCGGCTGGTCCCGTTCGTTACGCGGACGTGCTGCGGATCCGCATCTCCGGCGAGGCGGTGGAGTCGCTCACGTTCACGGGACCGTTTCTTGCGGAGCCCGCGAAGGGCTGGTGGCTCAAGCGTCGCGGGGTGCCGACCGCGGACGCCTTTGCAACCATCGCGATCGAATACCTTCTCTACACTGTCGTGGCGGCGTGGATGGCGATCGTCGCGCTGACGCTCCTGCTCGCGCACGCGTCTCTTCCGCCCGCTGTCCGCCCCGGCGCCGTGACCGTCCTCGTCACGATGGTGGCGTTCAACGTGGCGTTCGCGTTTGCGGCCATCACGGGCATCGGTCTGATCGCGCCGGTGGTGCGGGCGTCACGAGCCCTGGTCGGCGCCTCGCGCGCGGCGATCGTCGCCGGCCAGATCGGTCAAGTCGAGCGCGTGCTCGTCGCTTTCTTGCACGCGCGTCCCGGGCGTGTGGCGGAGGTGCTCGCCATCGAGGCAGCCGCGCACGCGCTGCTCGTGTCGGAGGTATGGATCGTGATTGCCGCGCTGGGTGTTCCCGTTTTTTGGTCCAGTGCGCTCATCGTCGAAGGCGGGGTGAAGTGTGTCAGCATCGCCTTCTTTTTCGTTCCGGGACAGATCGGCGCGTCGGAAGGGGCGTATGCGCTGCTCCTGCCCGCCATCGGTTTCCCAGCGGCAGCGGGATTGACGGTCGCGCTCGTACGGCGCGTGCGCGGCCTGCTGGTCGCGGGGGCCGGCGTCATCGCGCTCGCCCGATTCGACGACTGGTGACCTCAATGATCGGCGGTGTGTGACGAGCGCTCACGCAGCGCGCTGACCGACGACGCGGTTGACACCAGGTATGGCACCGCCATCGTACTCAGCATTCGGAGCAGCCGTGCCACGGACACGTCCTTGCGCATGAGGGCGTCGCCATGGTTGATCACGATCAAAAGCGCGCCGCCGCAAAAGCCCGTACCGCAACGCGCGCCGCACGACCGCCGGACGTCTCGCGATGCGAAGCCACTCGGACATTTCGGACGCGCTCCTCAAGCTTTTACTCGCGAGGATCGCGGCTCGTCAGCTGCAGGTTC
Source organism: Acidobacteriota bacterium (assembly GCA_016195295.1). Classification (GTDB taxonomy): domain Bacteria; phylum Acidobacteriota; class Vicinamibacteria; order Vicinamibacterales; family CAVVIG01; genus SRVP-36. The sequence continues at coordinate 532 of JACPZV010000195.1, read as the reverse complement.
TTGACGATCTTGGGCTCGAGACCAGCGGCTGAGGCCTCTGCGTCAAAGCCCGATCGGATCGACCGCGCGCCGACTCGCAGCTGCCGTAGCTGGCGCACGAATCGCCGGCAGTTTCTGCACATTATCAGGTGCAGGCGGACGCCGATGCGTGTCCAGAGGCTTTCGTCTGCGACCTGTTCCGTATCCAGCAGGGTCGCCACTTCTTTACATCTGATCATGCCGGCCTCTTCCACCCCTGACCTTCCATGCATTCCCGCAGGCGGGCGCGGGCCCGATGGAATAACACTCCTACGTGAGTGACGGTTCGGCCCAGGATCTTACAGATCTCCTGCGTGCCGAGTTCCTCGATCTCGCGGAGCACGAACACTTCGCGCTGGCTGTTCGGGAGCGTCTCGATCAGGTTGCCGGTCGCTTCTGTGGTCAATCTCACACCCTGAAACATACGCCGTAACAAACGACTCGCCCATCGCACTCACCCTACGAATACGCGATTGCGATTCACGCAGCGCGTGCAACCAGGAGAGCAGAAGAC
>JACPZV010000194.1 GCA_016195295.1 Acidobacteriota bacterium | reverse complement strand
GCGCGAGCGAGACGTGCGCGGAGATCCCCATCGCGCGAAGCCAGTCCGCGGTCCTGGCGCGTAAGGCGGCGGACGTAATGCCGGCATCAGCCTGTGCGCAAACGCCGATGGCCAGATGATCAGGACGCGGAAACGACCAGAGGTAGCCCGGCGGATCGGCCAGCAGCTCGACGATGATCTCGCTGCCGGTGACGCCGTGGGCGAAGAAACCCGTGGCGATCGACAGTTGATCGCGCCGAAACGGCTGCGCGACGGTGCGCCTGAGCAGGCTGTTGGCGCCATCGGCGCCGATCACGAAATCCGCGTGGTGGAGGCCGCGGCTCGTTGAGAGCCGCACGCCGCTGGCGTCCACGTCGACACGCGTCACGCGTGATGTCTCCACGACCGCTCCGGCCCGCGCCGCGGCGGCGAGCAGCGCGGCGTCGAACGTCGCCCGGCTCGCGACGAGAAGCGCGCTGGCGGCGCTTGGTCCGCGGTCTTCGAGGGGAACGACCGCGGCGCGTCCGCATCGCGAATCGGTGAAGCGCGCCGTTCGAATCACCGTAATGGGGACGTCAGCCTGGCAGACGGCGTCGGCGACCAGGGCGAGCGCGCGTCCGGTCACGCCGCCGCCACACGGTTTCTCCCGTGGATGGGAGGGATCGAACAGCGTGACGCGCGCACCGCGTGAGGCCAGCACGTGCGCCGCGCGGGCGCCCGCGGGTCCCGCGCCGATGACCGCAACGTCCATCGTGATACATTACACGGCCATGATCGAAACCGAAGTCGTTCGTTTCACCGTGGGCGTGTTTCAGGACGCGGCGTGGGCGGTCAATGGGCTGGAGGCGCTGAAAAAAGCAGGGTTCGTTCCCGAGTCCCTCACGATTCTTGCGAAAGAGAGTCCTGAGGCGTCCGCGCTCATCGAGAAAACGTTCGGATCGGCCGGCGAGCGTCTGGAACTCGCGGGCGTCGGCGCAGTCGTTGCGCGCGGACCGCTCGTGGAAGCGCTGCAGGGAACCCCGCGCGACCTGACGAAGCGAGGCCTCGCCGGTACGATGCAGCGCGTCGGCTTTCAAGCGCACGATGCACGGATTTTCGAGGCGCTAGCGGGGCGGGGTGGCATCCTCGTCGCGATTCGCAGCGAACCGCGCGCAGCCGACGCGCTCGCGATCCTCCATTGCTTCGGCGGCGGCAACGCCGCCATCGGAGCATGGACCGGGCGCGTATGACGAATGGTCGTCACCTGAGCGTGGCCTCCGCGGATTCGAGGTCCGGCAGATAGTTGTCGGCGGCTTACGCGGCTCGGGTCAGAGACGCCCTCCTGGAAAGACACCTCCGGCCGTCCCCTTGACTGCGGCGTCCAAACCAAAGGCGATGCGCAAGGCACTTCTTTTGCTTGCTACCAGGGACATCGTGCAGGAAAATGTGTCTGCTGGCGTTCCGTTCGAAATGGCCGACATTAGTCTCACGGTTTCGGTTCCCACGAATGTCTCCGCGGGTCACCTCGCGGTTCACGTCGAGGGCGCGCACCCCGTCGACGTGCCGTTTCTTTTCGAGCAAAGAGAGAAGCGTTTCGCCCCGGCGGCGGCGGCGTCGCTCGGATCACACGTCGCGTGCACGCTGCTCCTGTTTCTGATGGTGCGCTACGGCGCCCGTCCGGCGGCCACTGCCGCAATCCTGGCGGAGCAGCCGAATCAGAACATCATCTGGTTGAATCAACCGGGTCCCGGCGGCGGTGGCGGCGGCGGCGGCAATCGGATGAAGGAACCGCCGCGGCAAGCTGAGCTTCCCGGCAAAGACAAAATCACGGTGCCCGTCGAGAAACCGCCCAGGCTCGAGGTGCAGCAGGCGAAGAACGAACCGAATCCAATTGAGCAATTGAACATTCCGGCCAAGAGCCTGGCGGCGGCGCAGGATTCGTTGCCCGGCGCGATTGAAGCGCCGCCGGGACCGCCGACGTTGTCGCAGGGATCGGGAAGCGGCGGTGGAGCAGGGACGGGAACGGGATCAGGTGTCGGCCCCGGAACGGGATCGGGTCTGGGACCCGGCAGCGGCGGCGGGACGGGCGGTGGCGTGTACCGACCCGGCAACGGTGTTCAGTTGCCTCGACTGCTGCGTGAGGTCAGGCCGCAGTACACATCGGAAGCGATGCGCGCGAAGGTGCAGGGCGTCGTGCTCCTCGAGTGCGTGGTCAGACCTGACGGGTCGGTCGGCGATGTGCAAGTGGTGCGGTCGCTCGATCCGACATTCGGACTCGATCAGGAAGCGATCAAGGCGGCGAAGCAGTGGCGGTTCGCGCCAGGAACCCGTTTTGGCGAGCCGGTGTCCGTGCTGATCACGATCGAACTCACGTTCACGTTGCGATAGGGCAGGAGAGGCGGGAAGGGCAGGAGAGGGCAGCAAGGGCAGAACGAAAAAACAGAGGCCCGGGAGCGTGAGCTCACCGGGCCTTTTGAATTGGGAATTAGGAATTAAGAATTCTTCATTCTTCATTCTCAATTCCCGTTTAGTACATTCCGCCCATTCCACCCGGGCCGCCGGCCGCCGGCGCGTCCTTCTTGTCCTCCGGGATCTCGCAGATCAACGCTTCAGTCGTCAGGAGCAGGGACGCGATCGAGGACGAGTTCTGCAGCGCCGAGCGCACGACCTTTGCCGGGTCGATGACGCCAGCCTTCACCAGGTTTTCGTAGGTGTCGGTGAGCGCGTTGAAGCCTTCCTCGTCCTTCATCTCGCGGACCTTCTGGACGACGATGGATCCTTCGTGTCCGGCGTTGGTCGCGATCCAGCGCACGGGCTCTTCGATGGCGCGCGCGACGATGTTGACGCCAATCTGCTGGTCGCCGCCGAGTTTGAGGCCGGTCAGCGCCCTCGACGCGCGGATGAGCGCGACGCCGCCGCCCGGCACGATGCCTTCTTCGACCGCCGCCTTCGTGGCGTGCATGGCGTCTTCGACGCGCGCCTTCTTTTCCTTCATCTCGGTCTCGGTGGCGGCGCCGACCTTGATGACGGCGACACCGCCGACGAGCTTGGCCAACCGTTCCTGCAGTTTCTCGCGGTCGTAGTCCGAGGTCGTGTCCTCGATCTGCGTGCGAATCTGCTTGACGCGGCCCTCGATGTCCTTCGACGCGCCGCCGCCCTCGACGATCGTGGTGTTGTCCTTGTCGATGGTGACCTTCTTGGC
>JACPZV010000193.1 GCA_016195295.1 Acidobacteriota bacterium | reverse complement strand
GCGAGAACTACGGCGGTCCGGTCGTGACGGCAGGCGGACTCGTGTTCATTGCGGCGACCAACTTCGACAAGAAGTTCCGTGCGTTCGACAAAACCACGGGCGAGCTTCTGTGGGAGACGGTGCTGCCGCTCGCGGGCAACGCCACGCCGTCGACGTATGAGGTCGGCGGACGGCAGTTCATCGTCGTGCCCGCCGGCGGCGGCCGATCCCGTCCGAACACACCGCCGGAGTCCGGCGGCCTGTACGTCGCGTTCGCGATTCCCAAGGGACCGGGATCGAAGTAGGCTTAGCGCCGGCGGAGTGATATGCGTTACCTCCATGCGATTTCCGCGTTGACGATCGTGCTCGTCGCCGCCGCCTTCCCGCCTTCGCCTGCGGCTTCGGCGTGGCAAGCGCCGGCGGCTTCGGCGTGGCAAGCACCTGCGGCTTCGGCGGGCCAGCCGCCTTTGCGTGCCGCTACGGCGGGCCAAGCACCGCAAGGGCGAGGCGGCGGATTCCGCGACGCGTTTCCGCCGCGTCCGCCGGCCGACCCCGCCGTCGTCGAGCGCGGCAGGGCGCTCTACAGCGTGAACTGCGCGTTTTGCCACGGCGCCGACACGCGCGGCGGCGACAGCGGGCCGAGCCTGCTGCGCTCAGGCCGCGTCCTCGACGATCAGCACGGCGAACTGATCGGACCGATCGTGCTGAACGGTCGCGTCGATCGCGGGATGCCGAAGTTCACGTTCACGATGGCGCAGGTCGAAGACATCGCCGACTTCATTCACACGTTCCGCGCGGCGGGCTACGACGAGTCGCGCATGACGCCGCCGAGCATCCTCGTCGGCGACGCGACGGCGGGCGCGACGTTCTTCAACGCGAAGTGCGCGTCATGTCATTCGCCGACCGGCGACCTGCACGGCATCGGCGCCCGGTTCACCGATCCGAAGCTGCTGCAACAATCGTGGCTGATGCCGGGCAGCGGCGGCCGCGTTGCCTCGTCTCTGGTCACGGTGCCGCCGACGATGGTGACCGTCACGCTGCCGTCGGGCGAGAAGATCGACGGCGAGCTCGACCGGCTGGACGACTTTGGCGTCTCGCTGACGGAGGCGGACGGCACGCACCGATCGTTCCGGACTGACGGCGACACTCCCAAGGTCGAGGTCCACGATCCGCTGCAGCCGCACAAAGATCTGTTGCGGATGTACCGCGACGCCGACATTCACAACGTGACCGCGTATCTCGTGACACTGAAATGACCACGCGCGCATGGCGTCTTGGACGTAGGCCGGGTCCTTTCGGACCCGGCTTCAGGCGGGTCTACAAAGCAAGACCCGCCCTACTGATCTTCGTCGTCTTGTGTGCGGCATCGGTCGCGCTCGTCGCGCAGAGCAGTGGCGGCGGCCTCACCCCAGCGCAACTGCTCAAGCCACTCGCCGAATCGTGGACGAGCTATTCCGGCGACTATTCCGGCAAACGGTACAGCGCGCTCAGGCAGATCAACCAGTCCAACGTGAAGAACCTCACGCTGGCGTGGGTGAGCAAGGTCGCCGGCGGTGCCGGCGCGGGCGGCGGGCGCGGCGCGGCGCCAGGCATCGCCCCGACGATCATCGGCGGCGAAGGCACGGGCGACGTCGTGGTGGCCGGCGCGACGAGCCTCAAGGGATCGATTCTGGAAGTGAACGGCGTGCTGTACGTCTCCGCGCCGGACAACGCGTGGGCGCTCGACGCGCACGACGGCCACGAAGTGTGGCACTACTTCTGGAAAACGAAGGGCGGCACGCACATCGGCAATCGCGGCCTCGGCATGTGGGGAAGCTATCTCTACATGGAGACCCCAGACGACTATCTCGTGTCGCTCGACGCGCGCACCGGGAAGGAGCGCTGGCACAAAGAGATCGCCAGCTTCGCGCAGCAGTACTTCTCGACGACGGCCCCGGTCGTCGTTGGCAATCACGTGCTGGTGGGCACGGGCAACGATCTCGACTCGCCGGGATTCCTGCAATCGTTCGATCCAGCAACCGGCGAGCTGCAGTGGAAGTTCTACGCCGTTCCGATGAATCCCGGTGACCCCGGACTCGAAACCTGGAAGAATCTCGACGCGGCGCGACACGGCGGGGGACAGATGTGGCTGCCCGGATCGTACGACCCGGACACTCATCTTTATATCGTCGGGACCGGGAATCCGACGCCGGCTTACACCTCACAGACCCGCGGCGAGGGCGACAATCTCTTCACGTGCTCCATTGTCGCGATCGACGTCGAGACCGGCAAAATGGCGTGGTACTACCAGACGTCGCCGCACGACACGCACGACTGGGACTCCGCGCAGACCCCCGTGCTGATTGATGCCGAGTTCCGCGGCAACCCGCGGAAGCTGGTACTGACCGCAAGCCGCAACGGCTACTACTTCACGCTCGATCGCACGACGGGCGAGCGCCTGGTGACGAGCCAGTTCTCCGACACCGTGAACTGGGCGAAAGAGATCAACGCGAAAGGGCAGCCGGTCCGCGATCCCGCGAAGGACTATCACATCGCGGGCGCGCTCGTGTCGTCGGCCAACGGCGGCGCGACCAACTGGCCGCCGCCCGCGTTCAGTCCGGACACCGGATTGCTGTACGTGCCGACCGCGGAAACCTACGCGATGTATTACCTGACGGAAACGGATCCGCGCGGGGCGATGGGTCTCGGCGGCAAGGAAGAGATCAACCTCGGCGCGTCGGTAACCTACATGACGGCGATCGACTACAAGACCGGCAAGATCGTGTGGAAGCACAAGTACCGCTCAGCGATGAGCCGCGGCGGCGCGAGCGGCGTGTTGACGACCGCAGGCAGGCTGCTGTTCGGCGGCGACGTCTCGGGCAATCTGGTCGCGTTCGATCCGGCCAACGGAAAGATTCTCTGGCACTCGGCGATCGGGCAGGTGACGAATGCGCCGCAGACCTACATGGTGGACGGGAGGCAGTATCTGCTCGCCGCGGCCGGCGACACGCTCTACGCGTTCGCGTTGTATCAGTAATGG
>JACPZV010000192.1 GCA_016195295.1 Acidobacteriota bacterium | reverse complement strand
GCGGCCGTCGCGGACTACACGCCGGTCGAGCGCGTTGATCAGAAAGTGCCGAAGGGCCGCGACACGCTGACGCTCACGCTCAAGCGGACGCCGGACATTCTTGGCGATCTGGGACAGCAGCGCGTGGCGAAAGGCGGCGGACCGCTACTGGTCGGCTTCGCCGCTGAAACGCAGGACGTCGTCGCGCGCGCGGCCGCCAAGCGCGAGGCGAAGCACGCGGACCTCATTGTCGCCAACGATGTTTCACGGTCGGATGCGGGATTCGATGTCGACATGAACGAGGTGATGATCGTCGGATCCGATGGCGCCGAGCCGCTGCCGCTGCAGTCCAAGGCGCGCGTGGCCGCCGAGATTCTGGATCGCGTCGAACGGTTGTTGACGGCCCGCCCAGTCCGAGTCTAGTGCCGTTCCAACTTTTCGCGCCGAAGGTAGCGTGGAGCTCGTGGACCGCGATCGACTCGCAGAACATCTCAAGTTTGCCGCTGAGCTGGGCGTCGCCGGCGTGAGCCGCGATCCGGCGTGGCGCGCGCAAGGGGCCGTTACGCCAGAGTCGAGACCCGTCCCCGGCATTCCCACCGAGGCGCTGGCGGCCGTGCGCGCGGACCTCGGCGACTGCACGCGCTGCAAGCTGCACGCGCTGGGTCGCCGGCAGATCGTCTTTGGCGTCGGCAACCCCGACGCGGATCTGATGTTCGTCGGCGAAGCGCCTGGCGGCGATGAAGACATCCAGGGCATTCCATTCGTCGGTCAAGCCGGTCAGTTGCTGACGAAGATCATCGAGGCAATCGGCTTGAAACGCGACGATGTCTACATCGCCAACGTGATCAAGTGTCGCCCGCCGCAGAACCGCAATCCGGAGCCGGACGAAGTCGAGACGTGCGAGCCGTTCCTCTTTCAACAGATCGACGTCATCAAGCCCAGAGTGATTGTCGCGCTCGGCAAGTTCGCCGCGCAGGCGCTGTTGCGCACGCTCGACCCGATCTCGCGGTTGCGCGGGCGCGTCTACGATTACCGCGGCGCCAAACTCATCCCGACGTTCCATCCGGCGTACCTCTTGCGCAATCCGTCCTCGAAGCGCGAAGTGTGGGAAGATATGAAGCTCGTAAGAAAGCTGTTGAAGTCTGAAGTCTGAAGTCTCAAGTCTGAGGCGGTCTTCACACTTCAGCCTTCACACTTCAGACTTACACGTTCGTGTTCATCCTCGTCGCGGTTCCTGTTCCGTCGCTCGATCTCCTAACCTATCGCGTCCCGGATCACCTGGCGCCGCCACCCGTCGGCGCGCGCGTCGTCGTGCCGGTCGGGTCCCGCGTGATGACCGGAGTGGTCGTCGAGCGCGGCGTGTCGGCTGATGGCCGCATCGCCGGGATCAAGCCTGTGCGCCAGGTGTTGGACGCGGGCGCGTTCGTGTCGCCTGATGTGATCGCTCTTGCACGCTGGACCGCCGAGTACTACGCGTCGGGTGTGGGCGACACGATTCCAGCGTTGCTGCCCCCGATGGCGCGCGGCGGCCGCGCGGACTCGCACAAGACGATGCGCGTGGCCGCGATCACGGCCGCGGGGCTGGAAGCGCTTGCCGTAGGGGCCGACCCGCGTGTCGGCCCGGGCGGACACACAGGTCCGCCCCTACGTGAGAAACAGCGCAATGCGTTGGTGTTGATTGCCGGCGTTCCGGCCGGCACGTCGACCGCCTCGCTCGCGGCGCGCGGCGTGACGGCGGACATGGTCGGACGGCTTGCGCGCCAGGGATTCGTCAGCGTGCGGCAGGACCGCATCGACCGTGATCCCCTTTCGGCGCCTGTCCCGGGTCCGGCCACGGTCCAACCCGGGTCGGACCCGGAGCGCGCGCTGACGGCGGAGCAGGCGAACGCACTTGGTCGACTGTTGGCGCTCGCCGGCACTGGCGAGTTTCGCGTGGCGCTCCTGCACGGCGTGACGGGCAGCGGCAAGACCGAGATCTACGTGCGTCTCGCCGCGTCGTGCCTGGCGTCGGGCCGCCAGGTGCTGATGCTCGTGCCCGAGATCGCGCTCACGCCCGTCACCGCCGCGCTGTTCCGAGAAGCGTTCGGCGATCGTGTCGCCATTCAGCACAGCGGCCTGTCCGACGGCGAGCGGCACGATCAGTGGCAGCGGATTCGGCGCGGCGACATCGACGTCGTCGTCGGGACGCGGTCGGCGGTTTTCGCGCCGCTCGAACGCGTCGGCCTGATTGTCGTAGACGAGGAACACGACGGATCGTACAAGCAGGAAGAGAGCCCTCGGTACAACGGCCGCGACGTCGCCATCGTCCGCGCGCAACGGGCCGGGGCGCTGGTCGTGCTGGGATCCGCGACGCCGTCGATGGAGAGCTACCACCGGGCGATGACGGGCAAGTACGAGCGCGTCGTGCTGGAGCGGCGCGTCCTGGATCGCCCGCTCGCCGCGGTGACGATCGTCGACATGCGCGAGGAATACGCGGCGGAGGGACCGGACGTCATTTTGAGCCGCGCGCTGCGTGACGGGCTCGAACGGCGGCTCGCGCGACGCGAGCAGGCGCTCGTGCTGCTGAATCGCCGTGGATTCGCGACCGCGGTGTTCTGCCGTCAGTGCGCGGGCACCCTCGACTGCCCGAACTGCAGCGTCTCGCTCGTCGTGCACGGCGACGGCGCGGCGCGTCGCGCGCGCTGCCACTACTGCAATTACACGGCGCGCGTGCCGACCGTCTGTCCCTTGTGCGCCGGACCGTACCTCGAGCAGGCCGGCTTCGGCACCGAACGCGTGGAGGCCGAGCTGAAGCACGCGGCGCCCGGCGCGCGCGTCGCGCGGCTCGACCGCGACGCGATTCGTCGCAAGGGATCGCTGGCCACGCTGCTGTCACGTTTCCGCGACGGCGAGATCGACGTACTCGTCGGCACCCAGATGATCGCAAAGGGACACGATTTTCCGCGTGTCACGCTGGTAGGCGTCGTCTCGGCGGACGTCGGGCTCGGCCTCGCGGATTTTCGCGCGTCGGAGCGGACGTTTCAGTTGTTGACGCAGGTGGCGGGGCGCGCCGGACGCGGCGACGAGCCGGGTGAAGCGATCGTGCAGACGCTCTATCCCGGACACTACAGCATCCAGCTGGCGTGTCGCCAGGACTACGCGGCCTTCTACGAGCGTGAGCTCCGGTTCCGACGCGCGATGCGATATCCGCCGCTGGTCTCGCTCGTCAACACCGTCGTGCGCTCACGTACGTTCGCCGGCGCGATGGACGATGCGGACGGCCTCGTCCAGTCGGTGCGCCGCGCCGACGGCAGACGCGACGACGTGCGCGTCCTCGGGCCCGCGCCTGCGCCGCTCGGCAAGCTGCGCGGCGAATACCGCGCGCAACTCTTGATCAAAGGCTCGAACCGGCGGCGCATCAGAGAAGCGTTGCAGGCGGCCCTCTCGGCGCGGCCCGAACTCCGGCGCCGCGTCGTGGTCGATGTGGATCCGATGTCAGTGCTGTGAAATCTCATCGCCCTATTAGCTCCATGGGCTGTATCGGCGCCGGCGTGAAGCAAAGGATGAACATTGCCAGCGCCACCAGCGCCAGGATGAGCCGCGCGCGGTCGAGAGGCACGTGCTCGTCGAAGACGCGCGGATGGCGCGGTCCGAATGCGACGAGCATCAAGACCATCAGTACCGTCCACACGATCCAGCTGCTCGAAAAATACGCGAGCACGATCGCCACGACAATCATCACGAGCGTGACGTACGTGGACCGGCGACCGAACACGGCGTACGAAATGTGTCCGCCGTCGAGCTGGCCGATGGGGAACAGATTCAACGCCGTCGCCAGCAGGCCGAACCACGCGGCAAACGCCACCGGATGCATGTTCAAGGAATAACCGTCCGGTTGCGCGCCCCACAGCAACCACGAGGCGAGCTTGAACAGCAGCGGTTCACCGAGCTCCAGCAGGTCCGTGGAGTTCGGAGGAATCCGGACGACGTGCGACATCGAGAGCCCGAGGAACAGCGCCGGCACCGCGACCAGGAAGCCGGCGATTGGGCCGGCGATGCCGATGTCGAAGAGCATGCGCTTGCTCGGAATCGGTTCCCGAATGCGGATGAACGCGCCGAGCGTACCGGTCAGCATCGGCGGCGGCACGGGAAGGAAATACGGGAGCGACGCGTCGACGTCATAATAGCGGCACGCAAAGTAGTGCCCCAGCTCGTGGCAGCCGAGGATGACGAGGATGGTGACGCTGTACCACAGCCCGCTCGCGAACAAGCCCATCGACAGACCCGGGAGCCGAGTTGGCGAGAAGTCCGATTGGTACGCCAGGTAGTGTCCGACGCCGGCGAGCGTGGTCGACGCGACCGTCAGCAGGAAAAGCAACGCGTGCAGCCAGACGCGGTCGCGGAATTTTTTCGGCCGCTGCCATGCGACCGCGGGCGGCGTCAGCAGATCGACGTTGGGTGCGGGATCCAAACGGCCACGAGCCTCTTAGGCGAGCGTCAACCTATGTTCTGGAGATCTTTACCCGGCTTGAAACGGATCGTCCGCCCAGGCGGGATCCGCACTTCCTTGCCGGTCCGAGGGTTGCGGCCGATGCCCCGCTTGCGGGGTTTTACTTGGAAGACGCCGAATCCGCGCAGTTCGATTCGCTCGCCCCGCTGCATGGAGGTCCGCATCGCGTCGAAAACCGCGTCGACGGCCACTTCGGCTTTGACCTTGGTGATGTCCGCGATTTTCGACACTTCGTTGACGATGTTGACCTTGATCATGCTTAGGGTCTCCTGACTGCTGGTAAAGACTATAGATTCTGAGACTTACGCTGTCAAGGCATAGGCTAAGTTAAACTTATTGATGTCCAGGAAATCGCCCTCCGTGGTACTCGCCGGCCGCCCCAACGTGGGGAAATCCACGCTTTTCAACCGCATGACCGGAAGTCGGCGCGCCATCGTGGCGCCAATCGCGGGAACCACCCGAGACTCCCTCGCGCGGCCAGTGGTTTGGCGCGGCGTTGGCTTTCAAGTCTTCGACACCGGCGGGTTGTTCGGCGCCAGCCAGGATCCGCTGCACGAACTTGTCGTCCAGCAGGGCAAGCGCGCGATTGCCGGCGCCGATCTGATCGTACTGGTCGCCGATGGCCGCGAAGGTCTGCTGCCCGGCGACGAGCAGATCGCGCGTGAGCTGCGTTCGACCGGTCGGCCGCTGCTGCTCGCGATCAACAAGACCGACGACACACGCGCGCAGAAATCGGCGTTGGAATTCTTCCAGCTCGGGATCGATCCGGTGTTCGAGATTTCGGCCGAGCACGGAACGGGAGTCGCAGAACTTCTCGACGAGATCGTGAAGAGGCTGGAGGCTGGAGGCTGGAAGCTGGAAGAGCCATCTCCAGGCCCCAGTCCCCAGGCCCCAGCCTCTGACAGCGAAGTGCGCATTGCCGTCGTCGGCCGGCCCAATTCCGGCAAATCCTCGCTCGTCAATCGGCTGCTGCGCGCGGAGCGCGTGCTTGTCAGCGAAATGCCGGGGACGACGAGAGACGCCATCGACGTGCCGCTTATGTGGCATCGACGTCGATTTCGGATCATCGACACCGCGGGCATGCGGCGGCCGGGACGCGTGGGACGCGGCGGCAAAGTCGAGATGGTCAGCGTCGCGCTCGCGAAGGAATCGATCGCGGACGCCGACGTCGTGGCGTTGATCATCGACGCCAACGAGGGCGCGACCGATCAGGACGCGGCGATTGGCGGGGAAGCCGACCGCGCGGGACGCGGCGTCGTCGTCATTGCCAACAAGTGGGATCTCGTCAAGAGTCAGGATCCGAAGTTCGCCGAGAAGTTCGACGAGAATCTGCGGCATGGGATGCGGTTTCTCGACTACGCGCCCATTCTCCACGTCTCGGCGCTGACCGGCGAGCGGGCCGGGAAGGTGCTCGAGACGATCGATAAAGTCGCGGCCGCGCGCCGCACGCGCGTGCCGACGCCGGCGTTGAACAAGTTCCTCGCCGAGGTCACCGCCGCCAATCCGCCGGTGAGTCCGGGGCGCAAGCACGTCCGCATTCTGTACGCCGCGCAAATCGGCGTGGCGCCGCCCTCCTTCGTTTTCTTCACCAACGTCGCGACGACGTTTCATTTTTCCTACCAGCGGTTTCTCGTGAACCAGCTCCGGCAGCGATTCGGCTTCATCGGGTCGCCGATTCGAGTGCAGGTGCGGCGGCGCTCGAAGTAGGCTGGGTGCGAGAAGACCCGGCCTACAATATGTCGAAATCGAGTATCGTTTTGCGGCGTTGAAGCCGTATCCGCATGGTCCTGGAATCTAGCGTGACCGAATCCGCGTTGTCCGCCGACGGCCGTGTCCGCGTCGTCGTCGCCACCACCGTCCTTCTCACGTTCATCTCCTTTTGGCGAGCGGCCGCCATCGTGCTGGCCGACCTCGGATCGACCGCGTTCTACGTCGGCGGGATCGTCGAGCAGGCGATTGGGAAATCGGCGCCGTGGTTCATCCTCGGCGTGATGATCTTTTCGTACGCCGTCCGCGCGTTGTACATCGAGAGCTCGGCGATGTTCGTCCGCGGCGGCGTGTATCGCGTCGTCAAGGAGGCGATGGGCGGCACGCTGGCGAAGCTGTCGGTGTCGGCGCTGCTGTTCGACTACGTCCTGACCGGTCCGATCAGCAGCGTCTCGGCCGGCCGCTACATCGCCGGCCTGGCCAACGAGCTGCTCGCCCGCGCCGGGCTGGGCGTCCAGGTGCCCGAAGGCGGGACTGCGGCGTTCATCGCCGTGCTGATCACCGTGTACTTCTGGTGGCGCAACACGCGCGGCATCCACGAGAGCAGCAACGACGCGCTGCACATCATGCAGGTGACGACCGTGATGGTCGTCATCCTGATCGCGTGGTGCGCGCTGACGTTGGTGCGGCGCGGCGGGCCGATGGCGCCGGCGCCGACGCTGGAGCACATCACCTTCTCCGACGATGCGGTCGGGTGGCTGAAGGGCACGGTCTGGCCGACGTTCACCGCGATCGCCATTCTGATCGGCTTCGGCCACTCGATTCTCGGCATGAGCGGATGGGAGTCGCTCGCGCAGGTCTACCGGGAAATCGAAGTCCCGAAGGTCAAGAACCTGCAGCGCGCGGGCTTCGTGATCTTCGCGTACAGCCTCACCTTCACGACGCTTGTCAGCTTTTTCGCCGTCGCGCTCATCCCGGACACCGTGCGGCCCCAGTACTACAACAACCTGATCTCCGGGCTGGCGATGCACGTCGTGGGCCCCGTGTCGCTCCGTCTCGTGTTTCAAGCCGTCGTGGTCGTCGTCGGCTTCCTCATGCTGGCCGGCGCCGTGAACACCGCCATCGTCGGATCGAACGGCGTCCTGAACCGTGTCTCCGAGGACGGCGTCCTCACCGATTGGTTTCGCAAGCCGCATCGGCGCTTCGGCACCACGTACCGACTCATCAACCTGATCGTCCTGCTGCAGATCGGGACGATTCTCGTCAGTCAGGGCGACGTCATCGTCCTCGGCGAGGCGTACGCGTTCGGCGTCGTCTGGAGTTTCGCATTCAACGCGTTAGCGGTGCTCGTCCTCCGCTACAAGCGCCCGGACGTCGAGCGCGGATGGAAAGTGCCGTTCAACCTCCGCGTAGGCGGGCGCGAGCTGCCCCTGGGCCTCGCGATCGTCGCGATCTGTCTGTTTGCGGCCGCCGCGATCAACCTGTTCACGAAGCAGACCGCCACCATCTCCGGCCTGCTGTTCACCGCCGCGTTCTTCTCCGTGTTCCTCGTGTCCGAGCGGCTCACGGCGCGCCAGCGCGCAGCCGATCAGAGCAAGCTCGATCAGTTCCAGCTGACCCGCGAACCCGAAGTCGGCGTCGACGCCTTACAGGGCCGGCCCGGCGGCGTGCTGGTCCCGGTCCGCGACTACAACACGCTGGCGCAGCTCGACTGGGCGGTCGGGCGGACGCCGCCCGAGCGCGATGTCGTCGTGCTGACCGTGCGTCTGCTGCGCGGCCCGGACGGCAGCGGCCATGAGCTGGGCGCCGACGAGCTGTTCACCGACTACGAGCAGACGCTGTTCACGCGCGTCGTCGCGATCGCCGAGCGCCACGGCCGGGGCGTGAAGCTCCTCGTCTTGCCCGCGACCAACATCTTCGACGCGGTCGCGCAGACCGCCGTGCGCCTGCAGGCGAGCGAAATCGTTGTCGGCGAGTCGGCGAAGATCTCCGCCGTCGAGCAGGCCCACCGGATGGGCGCCGCGTGGGAGCGCACGCCGCGCGACCGCGGGCTCGCCACGCACTTCGTCATTCACTATGCGGACGGCCACGTGCAGCGGTTCGCGCTCGGGGCGCACGCGCCGGCGCTGACGCTCGAGGACATCGAGCGCATTCACCAGCTGTGGGGAGAGGCCGTGAAGATCGTCGGCCCTGACGTTCACCATCGCGACGTCGTGGCGGCGGCGCTGGGCAGTCTCGAGGAGGAGATGCGTACACGACGCGAGCAGGCCGAAGCGCGGCTGAAGCGTTTGCCTGTCGAGCCATAAGTAACTG
>JACPZV010000147.1 GCA_016195295.1 Acidobacteriota bacterium | reverse complement strand
TGAAACAGGCTCGCGCCGCGGTCGTTGACGCCGTTGTAGCCCGCGATGTCGGTGAAGACCGAGTTGCGCGCGCGCCAGTCGGCGAAGTTCGCCGGCGCGCACACCGTGTGCGTCCACCCTTTCAGCGGATTGGTTTCGGAGATCTCGACGAGCCGATCCGGCTCGGCGAGCGGCAGCGGCCGCAGGAGCACGGCGCGGACGACTGTGAACATCGAGGTCGCGGCGCCGATGCCGATCGCCAGCGTCGCGATGGCCACGACGGAGAAGGCGCGGTACTTCACGATCGATCGCAGCGCGTAGCGGACGTCCTGCAGCGTCGTATCGACGAAGGGAAGGCCGCGGTCGTCGTGCTGTTGCTCCTTGGTCTGCATCGGTCCTCCGAATCGAAGAACGGCGGCGCGGCGCGCCTCGTCGGGCGTCATGCCGCGGCGGACGTTGTCGGCCGTCAGCATTTCCAGATGCGCGTCGACCTCACGATCGAAGTCGTCATCCAGCACGCGCGAGCGAAAGGCGCCGCGGACGCGCGAGACGAGAGTCCAGAGGAACGCGCGCATGACATCTACCGTTCGGACAGGCGGAGCAGCCGCCCGATGACGTCGGCGATGCGGCTCCAGTTCGCCGTCTCTTCGGCGAGCTGCCGGCGCCCGGTGCGCGTGATCGCGTAGAACTTGGCCTTACGGTTGTTGTCGGACGTGCCCCAGCTCGCCGAAATCCAGCGGCGCTGCTGGAGACGGAGCAGGGCGGCGTAAATCGTGCCCTGATTGAGCTGGAGGGCGTCTTCGCTGACCTGCTCGATGCGCCGCGCGATGCCGTAGCCGTGCAGCGGCCCCATCGCCTCGAGCGTCTGCAGGACCATCAGGTCCAGCGTGCCCTGAAGGATTTCAGACCTGGATTCACCCATCGCGTTCTCCTGTTTGACGGCCACAGAAGAATAAACGTTGTCCTGCCGGCGGTCAACAGAAGACGAATTGGGTAATGGGGTAATCTGGTAAATGGGTAATCGCTCGACGGCTCCATTACCCAATTACCCAACTACTCAACTACCCAATTCGATGTCTCTTCAGGACGATGACGTCCTCGGCAAGGCCTACGACGCGCGCCTCATGCAGCGGCTGCTGCAGTACCTCCGTCCGTACTGGCGCCAGGTCACCCTCGCGCTCGCGGCGATCATCGCCGGCGCCGCGGCCTCGTTGATTCAGCCGTACTTGATCAAGATAGCCATCGATCGGTACATCGCGGTCAGACAGCTGACCGGGCTCGACCGCCTGGCCGGTCTCTACCTGACGATTCTCGTCGTCGCCTTCGCGGCCGAGTACGTCCAGACCTGGACGATGCAGCTCACCGGGCAGCGGATCATGTTCGACCTGCGGATGGCGATCTACGGCCACCTGCAGCGCCTCGACCTGCGCTACTACGATCGCAATCCGGTCGGCCGCCTGATGACGCGCGTCACCTCTGACGTCGACGTGCTGAACGATCTCTTCACGTCGGGCGTCGTGACCGTGTTCGGCGATGTGTTTCTGCTCCTCGGCATCATGGGCACGATGCTGTGGATGAACTGGCCGCTCGCGCTCGTGGCGTTCGCCGTGCTGCCGCTCATCGCGCTCGTCACGCAGTGGTTCCGGCGCAACGTCCGCGAATCGTATCGCGTCGTGCGCGGCTGGATCGCGCGCATCAACGCCTTTCTGCAGGAAAACATCACCGGGATGGCGACCGTCCAGCTGTTCCGTCGCGAACAACTCAACTTCGCGCGCTTCGACGAGATCGACGCGAGACACCGCGACGCCAACGTCGAGTCGATCTTTTATTACGCGGTTTTCTATCCGGCGATTGAGGCCGTCGCCACGCTCGCTTCGGCCCTGATCATCTGGTACGGCGGCGGCCGCGTCGTCCGCGGGACCCTGACGCTCGGCGCGCTCGTGGCGTTTCTTCAGTACTCGCAGCGCTTCTTCCGGCCCATCAGCGACATGTCCGAGAAGTTCAACGTGCTGCAATCGGCGATGGCCTCGTCTGAACGCATCTTCAAGCTGCTCGACGAGCCCGTGATCGTGGAGTCACCGGCGCGGCCGCGCCCGCGCTCCGCCCCCGCGCCCGGGCACATCGTCTTCGAGCACGTGTGGTTCGCGTACAACGAAGAAAGGTCAACCACAGAGGACACGGAGGAAAGGAGGAAAGAACATAGTGTTGCCTCCGTGTCCCCCGTGTCCTCCGTGGTAACGCCTTCGTCTCCGAATTGGGTTCTTCGAGATGTGTCTTTCGAGGTGCGGCCGGGGGAGCGCGTGGGGATTGTCGGCGCGACGGGGTCAGGCAAGACGACGCTGATCAATTTGCTGTTGCGGTTCTACGACGTGACGCGCGGGCGGATCACGATCGACGGCGTCGACATCCGCGAACTCGATCTCGCGGACTTGCGCGGCCTCTTCAGCCTGGTGCTCCAAGACGTGCATCTGTTCTCGGGCACCATCGCGGACAACATCCGTCTCGGCGATCACTCCATCAAAGACGAGGACGTCCGGCGGGCGGCCGAAGCCGTGCACGCCGCTCCGTTCATCGCGCGGCTGCCGGACGGTTATTCGAGCGCCGTCGCCGAGCGGGGCGCGACGCTCTCGGTCGGACAAAAGCAGCTCCTGTCGTTCGCGCGAGCCCTGGCCTTCGATCCCCGCGTGCTCATCCTCGATGAGGCGACGTCGAGCGTCGATACCGAGACGGAGCTCGTCATTCACGACGCGCTGCGCGTGCTGATGGCCGGCCGCACGACGATCGCGATCGCGCACCGCCTGTCGACGATTCAGGACATGGACAAGATCCTCGTGCTGCACAAAGGCCAGCTGCGCGAATCGGGCACGCACCAGGAGCTGCTGGCGCTGAGGGGGATTTACTTTAGACTCTTCGAGCTTCAGTACCAGAAAACTGAAAAGGTAGAGTTTTGAGTTTTCACTTCCCGACCTGCGGGAGGGGTCTGGAAGGCAGGGCGGGCACCTCCGGACGCTTGAACAAGCGGTCGATGAAGCCGGGCGTGGTCGCGCGCGGATTCCAGCCCAGACGCAGCACCGTGAGGCGAATCGGCCGCCGCCCGAAGTCGAGCGCCTCGTAACAGCTCCACATGTACACATCCACCTGGCGCCCCTGCACGCTGGGGCCGGTGTCGAGAATGGTGTAGATGCCGTCGTACTGCGGCGGGAGGTCGTCGATCTGCACCACCGACCCCACGGGAAGTAATTCCGGATCCGCCGCGGCGACGCCGCTTTGCACGGCCACGCCCGACGTCGTCACCATTCCTTTACAGTAGGCCGTCGCGGTGTACGCGACTCGAGCGCCGGGCGTGGGCGGCGCCGAGGCATTGTGCTGTGACGCCAGCCGGGCCGCGTACTTCGAGTCGAGAATCGTCACCTCGTACAGCCACACGAAGGCCACGGCGGCGACGATGGTCGCCAGCGTTTTCCGCCAGAAGGAGCGGGAGATGATCACTAGAAGAATTGTAGATTGCAGAGTTCAGATTGTAGATTTATTTCGAGATTGCAATTCTGCAATCGGTCTGCGGTCTGAATCTTCAATCTGAAATCTGAAGTCTGCCCTCTGAAATCTCAGGACTTGTGGTGCTGCATGATGTCGTGGATGCGCCGCCGGCTCTTTACGAAGGCGAGCGCGAGCTGATACGCCGCCGCGGCGAGCAGTAACGCGCCGAGCGTCGATCCCACGGCGTAGGGGAGCGCGAGCGGCTTGACGACCACGACAAGGCGATGCCAGAACTCGCCTTCGTACATCGACAGATCGAAGAGCGCGGCCAACTGCGCGCGGAATCCCCGCGGGATCCTGTGCCGCGTGATCTGGGCGCCGACCATCGTCGCCACGGCATAGTAGGGACCGATGATCCACGGCAGATTCGCGTACACCCCCAGGAGCGCGGCGACGCGATTCAGGTTCAGGAGAAACGCGAACGTGATGCCGAGGAGCGTGTGGAACCCCAGCAACGGCGAAAACCCGAAGAAGACGCCCAGCGCGAACGCGGCGGCCGTGCGCTCCGGCGTGTCGTCGATGTGCAGCAGCTGATCGAGCCAGCGTCGCACGAGCGCGCGCGTCAAATGAATCATCGGAAGTGCGTGTACCCCTCACGCGGAAGGACCGAATCGACCGGCGCGCCGTCGATCGTACGGCGCAGGACGAGGGCGGGGTCTTCGGTGCAGGTGCCGATGAAGGTCAGCGGCGTGCCCGCGCGCTGCGCGAGCGCCGTCACGAGGCGCCGCGCGCGCGGCCGCGCGGCGACCAGCAGCTCGTAGTCGTCTCCGGCCGTGAGG
>JACPZV010000146.1 GCA_016195295.1 Acidobacteriota bacterium | reverse complement strand
CCGTGATCGTCACCTGCCACTCTCCGGCCATACCAACGGATCCGGTTCCGCGGTAGACGCCGTTCTCGGCCGACGCCAACTTCACGGTGCTTCGCATCTCGGGCATCTTCATCGACGGCATGGGCGGCATGTAGAAGGCGAGCGAGACTTCAGCATCCGCCACCGGCTTACCGCTCCCGTCGGCCAGCGTCACTTCGAACTCGTTGTCACCGGTACGAGGCGGCGTCGGCGTCGAGCGGAACGCGATCGTGACCGTCTGGTTCTCCCCTTTTGTGGATCCCTGCGCCGCCGCCGCGCCGGGCGTGCTGCCCATGTTCATTTTCGAATGATCCATCCCCGCCATGTTGCTCATGGCCGATCCCGCCTGCGACAGCGCGACGCAGTCCGCGAGCTGCGCTTTCATCTGCGCGAGCGCGAGCTGTAGATCACCGACGGCGGCCCGCATCTTCGCCGCGTCGTTTGTTTGACGCGAGTCCTCGATTCTGACGTTCGCCGCGTCCATCGTTCGTGTCACCGCCTGCGAGTTCTGCGCGCACGACGACACCGCCACTGTCGCGCCAACTGGCGGCATCCCGGGCATCTGGTGTGACTCTTGTTGCGCAGCTAGCGGCGCAAGCCGCAGCGAGAGCATCGTCGTGACGATCGCGATGCCCAAGTGATTGACCTTCATGACAGTCGTCCTCCGTGCCAACCTACCATCGTCCCGACCCGCTGGTGCGGTTCATCGAGGATGCGGCACCGGGCACCTGCCCGACTCCTGTCGAGCCTTCGCCCACGCGCGGCGATGCATCCAGACCGCCGGCGAGGAGCAGTCCTTGCAACTGCAGCGCCGCCATCCATGCCATCTCGGCGGACTGCACGTACTCCTCCGTAACTTGAAAGAGCGTCCGTTGCGCGACGAGGACCTGCGGGTATGCCGCACCCATCTCACGATAGCGCGCGAGATACAGCCGATACGATTCTTCCGCGCGCGGGACGACGTCGACTTTGTACGCCTCGACGTTCCGGAGATTTGTCAGATACACGTCGAACACGTCAGCCGTGCGCCACTGTAGTGAGAGCTCCAATCGGGTCAGCTCTTGCTGGGCGCGTCCGAGTTCGGCGCGGCTCTCCGCGATGCCGCCCTGATTCCTGTTGAATAGCGGGATGGTGAGCCCGACGTCGACCGTGGCTTCCCATCCGACGGGACGGCCATCTGCCTCGAGTAGCTCGCGGTTATAGCGCGGACCGCCGCGAAGGACGAGGTCCGGCGCTGGGTCGCGCCGCGCGCGCGCGAGCGCCGCTTGCGCCCGCTCGACGCCGGCGCGGGCCGCCTTGAGCTCCGGGCTCTGGCTCAGTGCCTGTTGCAGAGCGACCTCGCGCTGCAGCTCGGGAGTCGGCTCGTCGATCGATCCGTCGAGTGGACGCGGCGTCAGGGAGGTGTCGCCGACGAGCGCGGCAAGTTGGCGCCACACACGAAAGCGACCGTTCTGCGCGGCTTCGAGCGCGACCTGCATCTGACGCGCTTCGATCTCCGACGCGAGCACATCCGGCTGGTCAGCCGCGCCGGTGTTGTACAGCTGACGCGATATTCCGACGGCTTCGGCCGCCAGCGCCGCAAGGTGGCGCCGAACCTCCACGCGCCGCTCGGCCGCGAGCACTGAGTAGAACAATGTCCGCACATCATTCACGACTCGAAGTCGCTGCGCTTCGAGCAGCGCTTCGGCCTGGGATGTCTCGCGCTCGAAAATCGTGCGACTCAGACCGAGTTTGCCGCCAAGCGGAATCGTCTGCTCAACGAAGAGGCCGTGTTCACCACCGCGGATGACGGGTCCCCGGCTGATCTCGTCTCCCGAATAGCCAATGATGGGATTTGGAAGCAGACCCGCCTGTTTTGCACGGCCCTTCGCCGCGTCGATCTCAGCGCGCGCCTGCGCCATTGTCGGGTTGCGTTCAAGCGCGCGCCGTTCCAGCTCGGCGAGCGTCAACGGGGCGCCCGGAACTGATGACTGTGCCCCGCTGGGCTGTTGCGCTGAGGCCGTTGCCGCAATCAAGCAGACCAAGACCGTGCCGCACCCGCGCATGATTCGTCGCCGCATCATGCCTGTTTCGCCCGTTGCGCTTTGAGTTCCGCGATCTTGTCGAACAGGCCCGGTTTGAGCACACGGACGACGGTCATCATGCCCATCGTGCCGCCGCTCCATCCCGGTCGCATCCCGTACGTCTCCGGTTTCGCCACGGCCTCGTCCATCACCATGAGCATGTCCTGAGGAAAGCCCGGAAACGGCTCCTGATTGGGTGTGCTACGTGTCGACAGCATGACTGTCGGCTGCTGAGATCCGAGCAGCCTATTGGGTACCGGGCGCTCAGCCTCCGCGCCAACGCCGATCGTTCGGCCGAACGACGTCCCCGATGCATCGCCAAGGGCGCGACCCGTGACCATCCCCATCCCGGCCGTCATGTCTCCGGGTCGAGCGCCTGCGGCATGCGACATCATCATCGGCCCGACCATAGACGCCATCTGGTTCATCATGTGGTGCGGCAGGTGGCAGTGGAAATGCCAGTCGCCCGGGTTGTTCGCGACGAACTCGATGTCGCGGGCTTGCGCGACGCCGACGAGCACGGTGTTGGCTGGCTCCTCGGCCGTCGTCCGAATACGTCCGCCCTCACTGCCGGTGATCGTGAACTGATGGCCGTGCAGGTGAATCGGGTGATGATCCATCCCGAGATTGACGAGTCGAATGCGCACGCGCTCTCCGACTTTGCACAGGAGCGGCGTCGTCGCCGGCCCCGCCTTGCCGTTGAACGTGAGCCAGTTGAACTCCATCGACAGCGTGTTCGGGATGGTGTTGTTCGGGAGGATCGCCCATTCCTGCAGCACGATCGCGTAATCACGATCGACACGCGGCGTGTAGGCGCGGCGCGGGTGGATGATGAAGAGGCCGATCATGCCCATCATCTCCTGCATCGCCATGTGCGTGTGATAGAAGAACGTCCCGTTCTGATGGAGCGTGAATTCGTAGACAAACGTTCCGCCCGGTTCGATCGGGTCCTGCGAGATGCCGGGCATGCCATCCATGTCGTTCGGGATTTCCAGCCCGTGCCAGTGCATCGAGAAGACTTCGGGCAGCCGGTTCTCGACGATCAGCCGGACACGATCGCCTTCGTTCACCTGAATGGTCGGGCCCGGCACGCTGCCATTGAATCCCCACGCGTCGACGATCCGACCAGGCACAAATTCTGTGCGCACGTGCTCTGCAGCGATCTCGAAGACCTTCACTCCATCTTCGAGCCGCCATGGCATGTCGGCGACATCTGGCGTGATAACGGGGACGACACCCGCTCCCAGCTTGTCAGGCGCCACGGACGGTGCTGGCGGCTCCGGACGTACCGCCTCCTTGGCCCCCGTTGGCTGATGCACGTGCTGAGCGGTTGCCGTCTGCGCGGTTGCCGCGCCCGCAATGGTCGCTAGACCGCGAAGAAAACCCCGACGTTTGACATCCACGAACGATGACCTCCGCTCAGCCCTTGTGCTTGTGCTCCGCAGGTGCCTTCGTCGCTGCGGCCGTGCCCAGTTTCACTTCGGTCGCGACCGACGTCTTCTTGTCGACATCGAGGACCACACGATCACCCACTTTCACGTCTTTGACGCTGAGGTGCGCGTCACCTCGCATGAACATCGTCTTTTCATTGATCGTGATGGTTCGCGTCTTTTTTGCCGGCGTCTGAACCGTGATCGTGGTGGCGGTCACGCTCGTGACCGTGCCTTGGACGTGCTCGGCATCGCCGTGCGCGAACGCCACGCCGCCGGCCAGCACGAACGCCGTCATGATCGCCAGGACTGCTCGTTTCATCTTCATGCTCCTCGTTAATGTTTGTGATGCGGAGCCGTTGGCTTCGTCGTGTCCGGCGCAGCGGGCTCCGCCCCGCCACGAAGGAATTCTTGGTCCCGCCGCTCTTCCTCAATCTCCGCCGGGCTTTTCGGGTTCATCCCTTCCATGTCTTTCAACTGCGCCGGCGTCAGTTCATGTAGATGCCGAATCAAGTGTACGAGCTTCCAACTGTCTTCGTCGTTCTCGTCGCCTTCCTTGCCCCACGCGGGCATGCCGGTCATGCGAATGCCGTCTTGAATGATGTAGTACAGCTCGCCATCGGTCAGTCGTTGCGTGTCGTCCAGACGCATATCGGGCGCCTTGGGATACAAATTCCGTCCGATCGTCGTGTTACCACTCCCGTCATTGCCGTGACAGATGGCGCAATGATCCGCGAAGTGGCCGCGTGCGTCAGCCAGCATCTCTGGCGTCAACGCGATCGGATTCTGTAGTTCTCTCGCGCGCCGAGGTGCTGCGAGACCGCGGACGCGGCGGGCCACGAACTTCTCGATGGCCGACGGCTCGTCACGTGCGCTGAATCCGCGGCGTACAAGGAAGAAGCCGCTGACGACGGCCACAAGGATGATTGCTGAAGCGATCAGCCAGGCGAGAGAGCGAAGTCTCATTGCTCGCATTCGATCGTACTTGATACGACCGCGCCATCGACGGAGTGGATCGGTACATTAAAGCAATTTAATCGTCGGTTCATCCCGTGAGAGGTATGTTCATGTGACGCCATGCTGAGCGGGTTGAGGTTTACCTTCGCAACGCTGCTGCTGCTCAGCGTGACTGCCTGTGTGTACGTGCCGTTGCGTGGTCGTCCGCAATACAGGCGCGAGCAATATTTCGCGAACCACCGCGAGCTGTCTCCGACGATCGCAAACGCGATCGAAACAGGCCACGTCGTGCCTGGAATGGATCGGGAACAGGTCTGGGTTGTCGTCGGCGATCCCGTCAGGAAGTCGCTGTTCGCCGCAGCCAACGTTGAGGTGTGGCTGTATCCGTCAGTGCGATTCCACCAGGATCCAGCGCACTCACACGGTGCTTCTTCGTTCCGGCTCGTGTTCATCGACGGCATCTTGCGCATCATCGAACCAATTTAGGATTCCCGTTTTATGAAAACTCAGATGTTCGCCTTGACCGTCGTAAGTGCGGTTTGTCTCGCCGCGGGAACTGCCTCAGCTCAAACCCAAGCGCCAAGTGCCGAGTGGCAGGCACGGGTACAGAGTCTCGAAGAGCAAGTCAAACAGCTCAAGGCGGAACTTGACGCCCTTCGAGGTCAGATGGGGGGCGCGGCGCCAGCAGCGCAGCAGCCGACCACGGTCGTCGCTCCGGCCACCGCTCCTGCTCCTGAGCCACCCAGCCTTGGCGGGCTCCAGGTCCCAACTGCCGGATCACTTCCCGTCTACGGGGCTGCGTCCGCTGGCAGCAAGATCTTCAACCCGGACGTCGGCATGATCGGAAACTTCATCAGCGCGACCGAGCAGAGCCGCGGTGGCAGTGAATCGATCGCGCCAATTCCATTCGCAACGCTGCAAGAGAGCGAAGCAAGCTTCCAGGCCATCGTCGATCCGTACGCGCGCGCCGATTTCTTCCTCGCGATTGGCGAGGAGGGGATCGAGGTGGAGGAGGGCTACGTCACGTTCCCGACGCTGCCCGGAGGACTGCTGCTGAAGGCGGGAAAGATGCGCGCGAATTTCGGGCGCTTGAACGCCTTCCACAATCACACACTGCCTTGGATCGACCGGCCATTGGCGATGTACAACCTCCTTGGCGGCAGCCCCCTCGACCCCGATACGGGCATCAAGGACGCTGGTGTCTCAGTCTCACGGCTCATCCCCGCCGGGAAACTGTTTGTGGAGGCCACCGGTGAAGTGTTTCGCGGTGACTCTGGCACCGTGTTCAAGTCGAACCGCCGCTCGGATTTCAGCACCATAGAGCACCTGCGAGCCTATGCGGACTTCACGGAGGAAACGAACATCGAGCTCGGCGGCTCGTACGCACGCGGCCACAACGAGCTTGGCAGCGATTTCTTGACGCAGTTGTACAGCACCGATGTGACCTTGCGGTGGCGCCCTCTGAGCCGCGCCATCTACCGCTCGCTCGCTGCGCGGACCGAGCTGTTCTGGAGCCGACGGGAAGAACCCACAGTCCTTCGGAGAGCCTTTGGTGGGTACGCATCGATGGACTACGGGTTCAGGCGGCGGTGGTTCGCGGGCGCGCGGTACGACTGGTCCGAGCGTGCCAACGATGCGTCAATTCAAGACCGCGGTGCGTCAGCGGTTCTCACGTTCTGGCCAAGTGAATTCAGTCAAGTTCGGAGTCAGTATCGCCGGACCCGATACGGCGACGATGGCCGCGTTGCGAATGAACTGCTGTTCCAGGTGCTCTTCACCATCGGGGCGCATGGCGCGCACCCGTTCTGAAGCTTGAAGGAGACGATACGATGACCCGCGTAATCGCGTACACGGTGTCTGCGCTCTTGGTGGCGACTGCGGCTCAGGCGCACGTGACCGTGCGGCCTCGCGAATCAGAGGCCGGCGCGACTGAAAAGTACACCGTCCGCGTGCCCACCGAGGGCAAGGTCGCGACTACTTCGGTCGAAGTCGAAATCCCGCAGGGCGTGACGGTCAACTCGATCGAGCCGGCCGACGGCGTCAAATCCGAGATGAAGCGCGAAGGCGGCCGAGTTGTCTCGATCACGTGGACGGTGACGATCGACCCCGGCCACAACCGCGAGCTCGTGTTCGTCGCCAAGAACCCGAGCGATGCCGCCGAGATCGTGTGGAAAGCGCATCAACGCTACGCCGACGGAACCAGCAGTGAATGGGTCGGCGCCGCGGGTACCCGTCAGCCTGCACCTGTCACCAAACTGACTGCGGCCACGGCGGCAGGCGGGCAATAATGCGATGGATCCTGATGGCCATCGTTGCCTCGCTCCTCACCGCGAGTTCTGCGTCAGCGCAGACGTCTGGTGACGAGGGCGCGATCACGGCATGGCTGCAGTCCTTCGATCGCGCCTTCGTGGCGAAGGACCTCGACAAGCTCGCGTCGTTCTACCATCCGGATGTGACGATCTTCGAGGGCGGCGGCGTCAACAACGGGTGGGCCGATTACCGCGACCACCACATCGGACCCGAACTGAAAGGGTTTGAGAACCTGCAGTTCGAGCATCGCAACATCGTCGTCCACGTGCTCGACGGCGGACGTGTCGCGTACGTGACATCCGAGTACGCGTTGAAGGCGCGGGCCAACGGCCGCGACGTCGACAGCGGCGGCCTCGAGACGCTCGTGCTCGTGAAGACCGCCGACGGCTGGCGGATCCGTCACTCGCACACATCAGCGCGGCGCCGGGCGGCCGCCGGCGGGAGGTAGCCGGAGACCGCGGGCAATGCGACTCCTGGTGGTCGAGGACGAGCCGAAGCTGGCGAGGTTCATACAGCACGGGCTGACCGAAGAATCGTTCACGGTCGATGTCGCGCGCGACGGCGAAGAAGCGGTCGAACGGGCAACTCGCACATCGTACGACCTGGTCATTCTCGATCTCATGCTGCCGCGCATGGACGGCTTCGCCGTCTGCCGAGCCCTCCGTTCCGCGGGCTGTGAGACCCCCATCCTCATGCTCTCTGCGCGGGGTGTGGTCCAGGATCGCGTCAAGGCGCTCGAGCTTGGCGCCGACGACTACCTCACGAAACCGTTCGTCTTCAGCGAGCTGAGCGCTCGCGTACGCGCGTTGCTCCGGCGGCGTCAGCCGACAGCACTCCTGACGCTGACCGTTGGAAGTCTCACCCTCGATCCGATCACCCGCGTCGTGAAGCGTGGCGACCGGCGCGTCGACCTGACTCAGAAGGAATTCGCGTTGCTGGAGTACCTGCTGCGCCATTCCGGCCAGGTCGTCACGCGGACGATGATCGCCGAGCACGTCTGGGGGTTCAACTGGGATCGGCTGACGAACGTCATCGACGTCTACGTCAACCATCTGCGGAGGAAGATCGAAGGCGCTGATGAGCCGCGGTTGATTTACGCGGTTCGCGGCGCGGGGTATATCATTCGAGATTCGGATGAATCGGCTTGAGACGCTGCGGGCTCGTCTGACCGTGTGGTACGTCTGGGCACTCACCCTCGCGCTGACTGCGTTCGCGTTCCTTCTGTACGGCTGGTTGAGTCAGACGCTGTATCGCCACCACGACGGCGAGCTGCTTGCCAACAGCGATCAGATCGCACGTCTGTTGGCCGATGTTCCGCTCGACGAAGCCTCGGTCGCGAATGCCCTCCGCCGAATCGACGCGCCGCCGCGCCTGCTGCTGGTCAGAGATCACCATGGCGAACTGATTTATCGTTCGCCGCTTCTGCAAGTCGCCGAACCCTCCATCGGTCATCACGAAGCTCTCGTGCATGCTGCCGCGAATGCGCCGCGAGATCCAGAATTCTTCACGGTGACGCTCGAACGCTCGGGGGCCGTGCGGTTCATTTGCACGCCTATCGACCGGTCCCCCGCCGCGTACGTACAAGTTGGCAACGCGCTTGGGGACGTACCCGCCACGCTGCACGCTGTCGCGATTGCTTCGATGATCCTCGTGCCGTTGGTCGTTCTGTTCACCAGCTTCGGCGGTTGGATCATCGCGGGTCGTGCGCTCGAACCGATTCAGACCATTGACGCCACGCTTCGCGCCATCGAAGCCACCGACCTGTCTCGCCGTGTGGAGGTCCATCCTGGCGATCGCGAGCTCGGCGGACTGGTCGGCACTATCAACGGCCTCCTTGCCCGATTGGAGCACGCGTTCGGGGATCTGCGCGATTTCGCCGCTGACGCGTCGCACCAGCTCCAGACACCGCTGACGGTCATGAAGAGCACGATCGAGCTTGCGCGGACGTCACCAGCTCAACTGCCTCCAGCCGTGTTGGACGATCTCGAGGAAGAAGTGGACGACATGTCAACGCTGGTCGCCGACCTGCAGTCGCTCAGCCTCGCAGACGCCGACGCGCAAGGCTCCAGCCGCGCAGAAGTAGACTTCTCCACCGTCTGTGCGGACGCGGCGGAGATTCTCGAAGCGCTGGCAGAAGCGAAAGATTTATCCGTCCAAGTTGACGTTTCGCCGAATGTCATCGTGCATGGCGAACCAGCGAAGCTGAAGCAGATGGTGCTGAACCTGGGCGACAACGCGATCAAGTACACGCCGGCCGGTGGGCGGGTTGCCGTCAAGCTTTACGCCGAGGCAACGTTCGCCGTCCTTGAAGTTGCTGACACCGGCGTCGGTATCCCTGAGCAAGACCTGCCCCGCGTCTTCGACCGTTTCTATCGTGCGTCGTCAGGCGGTGCGAATCCGGGAGGTACGGGGCTTGGCCTCGCGATCGCCAAGCGGATCATCGAAGTGCATCACGGCGACATCGCCGTCGTCAGTTTACCGAGCGGCGGAACCCAGTTTACGGTTCGGCTACCAATAGTGCTTGGGCGGAGCGTCAAGCGCGATTGATGGTGGGACTTTGTTCACAGGTTCATGCCAGAGACTTTCAAGCTTCCCTTGCGAAGCGCGCGCAACTTCATGATGTAGAAGATCACCGGCGTGATGATGAGCACATGAATCGTCGACGTCACCATGCCGCCGATGATCGGCGCCGCGATCGGTTTCATCACGTCAGACCCCACACCTGTGCTCCACATGATCGGCACTAAGCCCGCCATTACCACGCTGACCGTCATCAACTTCGGCCGCAGCCGCAGGACCGAGCCGGCAATCGTCGCCTCGCGGATATCGTCAGGCGTGATCTCCCCGCCCTTCCGTAAGCGGCGATCCAAGGCTTCGTGGAGGTACACGACCATCACCACACCAGTCTGCACGGCCACGCCGTACAGCGCGATGTAGCCAACCCAGACGGCGACCGAGAAGTTGTAGCCGAGCCACCACTGCAGGATGACGCCACCGGTCATCGCGTAGACGACCGACAACATCACGATGGTCGCCTCCGAGACCGAATGGAAGGTCATGTAGAGCAGCATGAAGATGAGGAAGAACACGAGCGGCACGAGAATCTTCAGCCGCTCACGGGCGCGGACCTGGAATTCGTATTGCCCGGTCCATTGCAGCGTGTAACCGGGCGGCAGCTGGAGTTTCTCCGCCACGGCACGCTTCGCCGCGTCGACGTAGCCGCCGATGTCGCGCGTCACAGTGTCGAGATAGATGTAGCCGGCCAGCTGCGCACCTTCGTCGCGAATCATGGCGGGACCCGGCGTCAACGTGACGGTGGCGAGCTGCGTGAGCGGCACGTGGGAGCCCATCGGGGTCTTGACGAGCACCCGCTCGAGGTCCGGGAGGCCCTGCCGGAACCCGCTCTCGTAGCGGACATTCACCGGATACCGTTCGCGCCCTTCGATCGTCCTGGTGACGTTCTGGCCGCCGATCGCCGCCTCGATGACGTCTTCGACATCGCCGACCATCAGGCCGTGGCGTGCAATCGCGTCGCGGTCGATCCGGATATCGGTGAAATAGCCCTGCGCCACGCGTTCGGCGTAGACACTGCGCGTGCCCGGAATAGTCTGCAGGATCCGCTCGATCTGCTCGCCGATCCGTTGGATCTCATTCAAATCGGCGCCGAGCACCTTGATGCCGACCGGCGTCTTGATCCCGGTCAACAGCATGTCGAGGCGGTTCCGAATCGGCTGCGTCCACACGTTCGGCAATCCCGGAAACTGCAGCGCCGCGTCCATGTCCCCTTGGAGCTTGTCGAGCGTCATGCCGGCCGGCCACTGCTCCCGCGGCTTGAGCGTCACCGTCGTGTTCACCATCCCCATCGGCGTGTTGTCGGTCGACGTATAAAGCTGCGATCCTTCGAAGAGCGGCGGCATGAACTCGCTGCCGAGCACGAAGAGCAAGGGAATCGTCAGCGGTACCACCGCGAAGTTGATCAACAGCGCCGTCCATTTCCACCGCATCGCCACCCGGATGATCGGATCGTAGAGACGCGTGAAGAGGCGCGACGCCGGGTTGTGAGACTCCGGCTTCAGGCGCCGTCCGCGGATGAAGATCGTCATCAAGACCGGCGCGAGCGTGATCGACAGGACGGACGCCGCGGCGATGGCGAACGTCTTCGTGAACGCGAGCGGCCGGAACATGCGGCCTTCCTGCGCCTCGAGCAGAAACACCGGCATGAAGGACACGATGATGATCGCCAGCGAGAAGAAGATCGGGCGCCCCACCTGCTTCGCCGCGCCGATGATGCCGGCCGGCTGTTCGTCGTACGGCACGCCTTCTTCGGACACGTGCCGGTACGCGTTTTCCACCATCACGATGGAGGCGTCGACGAGCACCCCGATCGCCAGCGCCAGACCGCCCAGCGACATGATGTTCGCGTTCACATCGAGGTAATACATGGGGATGAACGACGCCACGACAGCGATCGGCAGCGTGAGAATCGGAATCAGGGCCGACTTGAAGTGAAACAGAAACACGATGATCACGAGCGAGACGACGACGGCCTCTTCAATCAACGTGCGCCGCAACGTGTTGATGGACTCGCCAATGAGCCAGGACCGATCGTAGGTGGGCACGATCTTCACCCCCGGCGGCATCGAGCTCTGCACGTCACGCAGTTTGGCCTTCACCTGATCGATCACGTGCAACGCGTTCTCGCCGAACCGCATGACGATGATGCCGCCCACGACTTCGCCCTTGCCGTCGAGCTCGGCCACCCCGCGCCGGATGTCGGGTCCGAGCCGGACCTGCGCGACGTCTCGCACGCGAATCGGCGTCCCTCGCGGGTCGGCGCCGAGCGACACGCCTTCAATGTCGTCGATCGATTTCAGATAGCCGCGACCGCGCACCATGTACTCGCGGCCCGAGAATTCGAGGAGCCGGCCTTCGACATCGTTGTTGCTCGACTTGATGGCCTTCACGACGTCACCGATGCCGACGTTGTAGGCGGCCAGCTTATTGGGGTCGACGTTCACTTGGTACTGCTTCACGAATCCACCGAGACTCGCCACTTCCGCGACGCCCGGCACCGACGCGAGCCAGTAGCGCAGGTGCCAGTCTTGGAACCCCCGCAACTCCGCCAGGTTGTGTTGACCGGTCTCGTCGACCAGCGCGTACTCGAACACCCAACCCACGCCCGTCGCATCCGGTCCAATCACCGGGTTGGTCCCTTCCGGCAACTGTCCACGGATGCCTTGGAGGTACTCGACGACGCGGCTGCGCGCCCAATAGATGTCCGTGCCGTCCTGGAAGATGACGTAGACGTACGAGATCCCGAAATCGGTGAATCCGCGCACAGCCTTGACGTGCGGTGTGGAAATCAGCGCCGAGACGATGGGGTAGGTAATTTGATCCTCGATCAGGTCCGGACTGCGCCCCATCCACTCCGTCGAGACAATGACCTGAGCGTCGGAAATATCGGGAACCGCGTCGAGCGGCGTTTGCGTCATGGCCCAGATGCCCCAGACCGTGAGGACGACGGTGCCCGTGAACACCAGGAACCGATTCGACGCACACCAGTCGATGATTCGGTTGATCATTTCGCCACCACCGGCAGTTGCTTCGTTCCCAGGCGTTGCCCGCCCCGCGTGACGGTGACGGTCGCATCCCACCGGCCGGCCATCATCACTTGTCCGCTCCCGCGATAGACGCCGCCGCCCGCCGGCGTCAGCTTGGCCTCACTCCGCATCGCCGGCATGTTCATCGTCGGCATCGCCGCCATGAAAAACTGAAGACTCACGTCGGCGCCGTCGACCGGCTTCCCTGTCGGGTCTTTCACCATGACTTCGAACTGGTTCTCACCGACCTTGGCTGGATCGGGCAGCGAATGGAACGTGATATCGAGCTGCTGCGTGGGCACTGCGCCTGAGCCCACTTGCGGAGCCTCAAAGCCTTGGAGGGAGGCACGCAGCTGGCTCTCCGAATCGAGGAAGAACGTGGCGCCGGTCGCGACCTGTTCGCCTTCTTTGACACCCTGAACGATTTGGATCTGATCGCCGGACCGACGGCCGATCGTCACGCGCCGCGGCTCGAAATAGCCGTCGCCCTTCGCCACGAACACGATCTGCTCCTTGCCGGAGTCGAGCACCGCATTCGTGGGCACGAGCACCGCCATGCCCGACGGCATCGAGAGTTCGACGTTCGCGTACATCCCCGGTTTAAGTCGCCCTCCGCGATTGGGAAACTCGTAGCGCACTTTGTTCGTGCGCGTCTTCTCGTCCACGTAGGGGTAGATGTAGAGCACCCGGCCCATGAAGCGCTCGCCGGGATACGCGTCGAGTGTCACCGTCGCGCGCTGGCCGATGCGCACCAGGGGGAGTTCACGTTCGTACACGTCCGCCTCCACCCACACGACGGACAAATCCGCGATCTTGTAGAGGCTCTGACCCGGCATGACATGGAGCCCCTGAAGGGCCTGCTTCTCGATGACGAAGCCCGTCGCGGGCGATCGAAACGTTACCGCCTCGGACGGCTGCCGCTGTTCCTCCAACGTCCGAATCTCGTCAGTTGGCAGGTCCCACAACGCCAGCCGTTGACGGGCCGAGGCGATGAGCTGGTCGGCGCGCTCGTGCGCGTCGGGAAGCTGCGACTCCCGCACGAGGTCGCGTGTCTTGATGGCCATCACATATTCGTTCTCCGTTGTCAACACGTCCGGACTGTAGAGCGTGAAGAGCGGCTGCCCTTTCGTGATCGCCTGACCGGTGTAGTCGACGAAGAGATCCCGAATAAACCCCTCAACCTTGAGATTCACGTCGGCCAGGCGTGTCTCGTCGTACCGCACCACACCAACCGCCCGCACCTCTTGCGCGAGCGTCTCCCGCTTGACAGTGACGGTCCTGACGCCGATCAATTGCTGTCGCCGAGGGTCGATCGTGACGTCACCTCGGGCAGTCGAACTCGGTCCGACATCTTTCGCCGGCGCATCAGTCGGCGGCATTCCCGGCATTGACTGCTCCGCCGCCGACGCGTTTGGCGTTGGCGCTTTCGCGGTTCTCGCGCGCAGGACGTAAACCGCCGCGGCAACGAGAAGCACCGCGGCGAGGGTGACGAACAATTGCAGAGCGCGTTTCATGTCACTTCCCCTCGCTCGAAATCACCGCCGCGGTGGTCCCCGCCGGCAGTTCGGTACCCACGGCTCGTTCCAGGTCAGCGATCGCCTGGCTAAAATCGCTCAGCGCGCGAACGTAGTCCAATTGCGACTCGAGCAGCATCCGCTCGTTGTCGATCAGCGCCTGAAAGTCGACGCGATCCGTCTGATAGCCGATGCGAGACACCTCGAGCGTCTGCCGCGACTGGGGCACGACCGTCGTTCGCAAGAGGGCCGCACGCTCCTGCGCGGACATCGCGCGCACATACGCTTCGTGCACGGCGAGACGCACGGTGTTTTCCAAGGCGCGCGCGCGTGCCTTCGCCGCTTCGACCGCGGCTGTCTGCTCAGCGACGCGCGCGTCAATCTTGCCGCGCGACCACGGGGCCTTTGGCCACGTGACGCCGACCTTGGCCAAAAACGAATCCGTCTGGTTCGGCATCACCAAATAGCCGCCTTGGACAAAGAAGTCCGGCTTGTACTCACGCCTGGCGGACGCGAGTTCTGCTTCGGCGCGCTCGATTTCCAGGCGAGCCCGCTGGAGCTCGGGCTGATGGTCGAGCGCGAGGCGTTGCAAGTCCGCGGTCGCTGGCAGCAGCGCCTCCTCGCGCGGATCCACCAGCGGGCCGATCGGCGTCTCCGGCGTCCGATCGAGCAGCGCATTCAGACGCGCGGTCGCTAGATTCGCCTGCTCGTCGAACAGGATGATGTCGTTGTGCAGTTTCGACAGCTCGACCACGGGCTTGAGGACGTCCTGCTGCGAGATGCGGCCGGTGGCGTACTTCGCTTGGGAGACGTCCGCGATTTGGCGAAGAAGGTCGACGCTCGCCAGGTGCACGTCAATCGCCTTGCGTGCAATGAGCAACGCGGTGTAGGCCTGTTTGATCTCGTTGACGATGTGCCGCGCCCGCGCGGTGACGTCGTTCGCCGCCAATGCGATGTCCTTCTCGGCAACAGCGGCGCGGAGCTCTCGCTTGCCACGACCCGGCAGGTCCTGGCCGAACATGAGCATGTACATGTTGGTGTTCGCGGGATTCAGCGAGTTCAGGGGCCATTGCCACACTTGCGCTTCGAC
>JACPZV010000145.1 GCA_016195295.1 Acidobacteriota bacterium | reverse complement strand
GGCACCGTCATTCACGTGTCGGCGTGGTACGACAACACGAAGGCGAACAAGAACAATCCTGATCCGGATCAGTGGGTCGGGTTCGGCGACCGCACGGTCGACGAGATGGCGCACGCGTGGATGAACGTCACGTACTTCAACGACGAGGAGTACAAGGCGCTCCAGGCCGAGCGCAAGGCGAAGTTGGCGAAAGCGACGAACAACGACGACAAGCAGTAGTGAACGAGTCGTGAGTCTGTGCGCCGCCGGCCTCCTAGCCGGCGGCGCTTTTTTGTCAGAAGTCGCACGATCGAGCCGTGTTGCGAACGGAATCAAGAAGACAGGTCGTTGGCACTACGCCAAAGTGAGAAAAGCTCTAGGCGGGTTCTGACTCCTCAGACAGCGCGGCCGCCAGATCGCGGACCGCGCGCAAATCGATCTTCCCCGTACCGAGCGTCGGAATCGCATCGACAAACCGCAGATCTTCTCGCTTCGGGATCCACAACTTGGGGAGCGTCGTGCGCCCGAGCCGCTTCCATAAGTCACTCGGCGTCACGCTCGGGTCGGTGTAGAACGCGACGAGCCGTTCACCCCGCTCCGAATCTTCCACCGACGTGACGACGCAGCCGCAGGAATCCGGCAGCAGCGCCTGCAGCTGCTCCTCGATCCTCATGTGCGGCACCATCTCGCCGGCGATCTTGCTCAAGCGCGACAGTCGATCCGTGATGCGGATGAATCCGTGCTCATCGATTGCCGCGATGTCGCCCGTCACGTACCAGCCGTCGCGGAACGCGTCGCGCGTGCGCTCGGGTTCGCCCAGGTATCCCACCATCGCGTTCGATCCTTTGACGAGCAACAACCCCTCGACACAGACGAGCGGACCCTCACCGGTGACGATGTCCACCACCTTTGCCGAGACGTTGGGAAGCGGCCGTCCGACGGATCCTCGATGCAGGTCAGCGGCGCGCGTGGCGTCCGGAGCCGGGACGTTCACGGCCACGACCGGCGCCATTTCCGTGCAACCGTAGCCTTCGACGAGGTCGTGTCCGAATTTCTCTTTGAAGGCCGCCGCGGTCGACGCGCGCAGCTTTTCGGCGCCAACGATGGCGTAGCGCAGGCTGGCGAATTGTTCGGCGCGGCAGGTTCTGGCGTACGCGCCGCAGAAGGTGGGCGTGCTGATGAGCAGCGTGGCGCGATGACGCTCGGCCATCTCGCCGATCGTTTTCGCGTCTATCGGATTGGGGTGGTAGGCCACGCCGAATCCGATGATGAGCGGCAGCCACAACGTGCCGGTGAATCCGAACGCGTGAAAGAAGGGCAGGACACCCAGCATGACGTCCGCGTCAGTCAGGCGAATCGCCTGACTCGCAGCATCGATGTTCGCGAGGATGCTGCGGTGCGCGAGCATGACGCCTTTCGGTACGCCGGTGCTGCCGCTCGAAAAAATGATCGTCGCGAGAGAATCCGCGTCCGCGTCGGCCAGGAACATCCGCTCGATCAGGCCCGCGGGCAGCGCGAACATCGCGAGCAGCGCCAGGGCCTTCGCGATCGCCGGCGTGTCTCGCAGCACATCCTCGAGAAACACCATGCCCTCCATCGGCTGCAGACCGGCCTTGGCGAGGAACGTCCGCGACGTGAGGATGGTCGCGATCTCGCAGCGCGCGATGGCCGAGGCCATCGCGTCGCGGCCGGCGGTGAAGTTCAGATTGACGGGGACTTTGCCGGCCATCGACACGGCAACGTTCGCCAGCGCGCCGCCAACCGAGGCGGGCAGCAGCAAGCCGATGGTTCGCTGACCTCTGGCGTAGCGACCGATCGCGCGGGAGAGGAGCAGGCTCGCGGCAAGGGCTCGGCCGTAGGTGAGCTCGCGGCCGGTCGAGTCGGCCATGCAGAACGACGACCAGCGGCGTTTGGCCGTGCGGACGAACCGCCGCGCGAGCGTGTCCTGTGTCGAAGCGTGCGCCATGCGGCGCCGATTTTACGCGGTTTCGAGCGTGGTCGCGCGGCTTCCGCTCGTCGCGCAATCTGGCGTCGGCGTCATTCAACGCGAGCGCACGCGTGGGCCACTGCCGCGAATAGATGGGCTCGCCGTCGCGGTAGCAGCGCAGTTCGACGCCGGCGGGCGCGTCACCGTCCTGGATCCGGGCGTCGATCCACGATTGGTGTTTGCGCACCCGCCAGACGCGATCGGTCATCGGCTGGTCGAGTTGTTGGAGGTGTTCGAGCCGCTCGACGAACCGGCTGGCGGCGCCTGCTGGAGCGCCTCGAAATCGACGAGCGACAGATCGTAGGCGAGGACGGCGCTGAGCTCGTTGGTCTTGGCCTGCGCGAGATCGCGCTGCGCCTGAATGACGAGGAAGCTCGTCGACATCCCGACCTCGAACCGCTTGCGCTCGGCGTCGAGCCGCTGCTCGGCCAGCTCGCGCGCCGCGCGCGTCGTTTCGATGCGCTTGGCGTTCATCTCGATCTTCCACGCGGCGTCGCGGACTTGCTGGATCACTTTGGCTTCCGTGCGCTTCAAGCGGTCGGCGGCCTGCGACTTTTCGAGCTTCGCGCGCGCGAAGCCGGCGCGATCGGCGCTCTCGCCAAGCGGGTAATTCACGCTGACGCCGACGGCCCACGTGGGATAGTCGTGCGCGAAAAGCTGCCCGAGGACGGATCCGAAGTCGGTGATGGCGCCCGGTCCGATGATCGTGCCGGGAAACCCACCCGTGCGGAGGACCTGCGTTCCGCCGAGCCCGCTCGCCTGGTAGCTCGCGTTGAGGCGCACGTCCGGCAGCCGCTGGTTGTCGGCGTACTGCACCGCCGTCTGCGCGTTGTCGATGTCCTTGCGGCCGCGCGTGAGGTCGGCGCGTTCCGCGATCGCGTTGGTGACGGCGGCGTCGAGGTCGATGGTCGGTGTCGCGATCGGCGGCGAGTCGACGGCGTCGACCTTCACGTTCCAGTTCTCGCGCTGGGTCGGATCGAAGATGAGCAGCCGCAGCCGGTCCTCGGCCTGTTTGACCGCCGTCTCCGCGATGATGAGCTGCTCTTGATCCGCCGCGACTTCCGCCTGCGCCGACACGAGATCGAGCGGCGGCGAAGCGCCGACGTCCACCTTCGCCTTGTTCACGCGCACGAGCTCCTGCGCGAGATCGAGCGCCGACTTGCGCGCGTCGACCGTCGCGAGCGCCGACACGAGATTCCAGTATGCCGCCTTCACGTTCGCAGTCGTGTGCACGAGGCTCTCGCGGAGGCGCGTGTCGGCGATGTCGCGATTCGTCCGGCTCGTGGCCAGCTGCTGCCGCGCCTGGTCGATCCTCAGGTCCCGAATCAGCGGCTGCGACACGTTGAGCAACAGTCCGGACTGAAGCAGCGGGTTGTAGCTGTTCAGGAAGCTGTCGCTGTCGGTGTGGGTCGTCGTCCACGCCACGCCGTAGGAGGTGCCGAACCACGGGAGTTTCTGGCTGACGCCGGTGTTCGAGCTGATCACGTCGGTCTGGGTCGCGACCGGAAAGAGCAGGCTGGTCGGCGGCAAGAGCTGATTGTTCGAGTTCACAGCGGACGTCACGGTCGGCCGGAACGCGCCGGCGGCCGCGGCGACCCGCGTGTCGCTGATCTGCGGGTCGAAGCGATCGGCGTTGAGGTCCACGTTGTGATCGAGCGCCATCTTCACGGCGTCGTCGACGGTCAGGCGGAGCGTGGCGGGCGCGCGCGGCGCGGTTTGCGCCGATGCCGAGGCCGCGAAGCTCGCGGCGATTACAGTGAGCGAGAGCGTTCTGCGCATGATGACACCTGAGAAGATGGCGGGTCCAAAAGGACCCGCCCTACTAAGCACGCGGGCCAAACGACCCGCCCTACCAAGCACGCGGGCCAAAGGACCCGCCCTACGAGACTATGGGATCTGTAGCGCGGCCCTTTCAGGGCCGCGTTCGAGCGACGGCGCGGGCGCGCGCCGCCACAACCGGAGCCTGGACGCGTCGTCAAACAGGGAATACGCCACCGGGGTCACGATCAAGGTCAGCAACAACGCGAGCGACTGACCGCCGAAGATCACGAACCCGATGGCGTGGTTCGTGCCGGCGCCGATGCCGCGCGACACGATCAGCGGCAACATGCCGGCCACGAACGCGCAGGTCGTCATCAGAATCGGCCGCAGCCGATCGCGGCTTGCCTGGATGATGGCGTTGCGGGTCGGCTGGCCCGCGGCTTTGAGCTGGTTGGCGTGATCGATCTGCAGGATCGAGTTTTTCTTCACGACGCCGAACAGCACGAGCAGCCCGAGCGCGGAGAAGATGTTGAGCGACTGGCGGAACATGATGATCGACAACAGCGCGAAGGGCAGCGTCAGCGGCAGCGAGAGCAGAATCGTGATCGGGTGCAGCCAGGATTCGAACTGCGCCGCCAGAATCAGATACATGAAGATCAGCGAGAGCATGAACGCCAGCACGAAGTTCTGCGCCGCGCGTCCCAGCTCGCGCGATCGGCCCACCAGCACGCCGCGGTATTCCCCGCCCGTGTTGAGCTTGGCGAATTCCTCCAGCATGATGTTCTGCACGGCGGCCTGCGACGCGGAGGGCAACAGATTGCAGAACACCGTCACTTGACGCTGACGCGCCTGACGATTGATGTCCGACGGCGCGGATCCCGGCCGGAAGTCGGCAACGTTGTCGAGCGAGACGCTCCCTAATCGAGACGAGGGCACGGTCAGCGCGCCGATCGCGCTCTCCGTCGTGCGATCTTCCGCGCGCGCGCGCAGGTGCACCTCGTACTGTTCGCCGCCTTCGTTGTAGGTCGTCACTTGATCGCCGCCGACCAGCAGCCGCAGCGCTTCGGCCGCGTCGCCAATCTGGACGCCCAGGTCTGCCGCCTTCGGCCGATCGACCTGCACCGACAGCTCGGGCTTGCCGATGTTCAGCGACGTATCGATGTCGACGACGCCCGGCAGCGACTTCGTTCGCTCGATAAGCCGGCGGCTGATGATCTCGAGCTGCTTCAGATCGGGCCCGTTGATCGCGAACTGAATCGTCGCGTTCTGCGCGCCACCCCCGCCGATCACGGCCACCTCCTGCACGGAGGTCCGCAGGTGGGCGGCCAACGGCGGCAGGATCTCGTTGCGGATGACGTCCATGACGCGGAACTGATCCCGCGCGCGCTCCTCGATCGGCTTCAGGCGGACGTAAATCGTGCTCGAGTTCCGCGTCTTCGCGGGATCGCCCGCGACGGTGACCAGCGTGTAGCCCACTTCCGGCAGCCGCTGCCGAATCGCGAGCGCGATGCGATTGGTCACCACCTCGGTCGCCTCGAGACTCGTGCCCTCGGGCGCTCGCAGGTTGACCTCGAACTCCGACTGGTCGTCGGGCGGCATGAAGTTCTTGTTGGCCGCCATGAAGAGCGGCACGCTCGAGGCCAGGACGAGCAGGGCGATCGCGGCGACGATGGCGCGGTGGCCCATCGCCCACTCGAGCAGGCGCGTGTAGAAGACGTCCATCGCGTGAAAGATCGGCGAATCCTTCGACGTGTGCCGATCCTTGCCGTGGCGATCGACTTTCAGCCAGCGCGCGGACAGCATCGGCGTCAACGTGAAGCTGACCAGCAGCGACACCATGATGGCGAACGCCATCGTGAGGCCGAAGCTCTTCATGAAGCGGCCGACGATGCCGCCCATGAAGCCGACCGGCACGAAGATGGCGACGAGCGACAGCGTCGTGGCGAGGACCGCCAGGCCGATTTCCTTCGTGGCGTCCACCGCGGCCTGGAACTGGTTGTCGTGCTTTTCTTCGATGAATCGATAGATGTTCTCGAGGACCACGATCGCATCGTCAATCACGATGCCGACCGACAAGGTCAGCGCCAGCATCGTCATCAAGTTCAGCGTGAAGCCCATGTACCACAGCAAACCGAACGTCGCGATGATCGACGTCGGGATCGCGATGGCCGAGATAATCGTCGACCGCAGGTTGGTGAGGAACAGCAGCACGACCAGCGCCGCCAGCAGCGATCCGACGATCAAGTGTTCGTAGACGTTGTGAATGGACGCTTCGATGAAATCGGACGTGTCGCGCACGATGCGGACGTTGTAGCCGGCCGGCAGCGCGGTCATGAGATCCTTCAGGCGACCTTTGACGGCCTTCACGACCTCGACCGTGTTCGTGCCCGACTGCCGCCGGACCTGCAGCAGCACGGTCCCCGTGCCGTTGACGTTGGCCAGCGTGTCCGAGTCCGCTTCGCCGTCCTCGACGCGCGCGACGTCGGCGATGCGCACCGGGTGGCCGTCTGTCTGCCGGATGACGATGTCGCCGAATTCGGCGACGGTCTGCACGCGTCCGCGCGTTCTCAGCGTGAGCGACTCGGGCCCTTGGTCGACGCGCCCGCCCGGAATCTCGATGTTCTGACCCTGAAGCGCGTGCGCGACGTCGGTCACGGTCAGGTTGTGGGCGCGCAGTCGATCGGCGTCGAGCCAGATGTTCACTTGCCGCTGGCGGCCGCCGAGGACCAGCACCTGACCCACGCCCTCCACGCTTTCAAGCTGCCGACGCAGGACTTTGTCCGCGTACTCGGTGATGTCACGGACGGGTTTGCTCGCGCTGAGCGCCAGGCTGAGGACGGGAGCCGCGTCCGGATCCTGCTTGTCGACGCGCGGCTGCTGAATGGTTTTCGGCAGCCGCGGCAGCACGCCGTTCAACTTGTCGCGCACTTCCTGCGCCGCGACATCGGTGTCTTTTTCGAGGACGAACGACACGATGACCTGCGAGATCCCTTCCGACGAGATCGAGCGCAGGTCGTCGATGCCGCTGATCGTGTTGACGGCTTCCTCAATCTTGTCGGTGATCTCGGTCTCGACCTGCTCGGGCGCCGCGCCCGGTTGGACCGTCGTCACCAGGACGGTGGGGAAGTCCACTTTTGGGAACCGATCGACACCCAGGCGCGTGAACGAGAAGATGCCGACGACGGTCAGCGACAGGATGAGGACGGTCGCGAAGACGGGACGTTTGACGCAGAGAGCGGCCAGCCACTGCATTACGACACCTTCATTCCATCGACGAGCTTCGCGACATTCGCGGTCGCGACGCGTTCGCCGGCGTTGAGTCCTTTGGTGATTTCAATCAATGCGTCGACCGTCTGACCGGTCGTCACGATGCGTTCTTCGACGTGATCGCCGTTGACGACGTAGACGCGACTGGTGCCGGCGGTCGTTTGCACGGCGCCGGTTGGGACGAGCACGCCCGGCGTGCGTGCCGACTGCTCGATGCGCGCCGTGGCGAACAGCCCCGGCTTGAGCTCGGCGCGTGGGTTAGCCACGACGGCTTCAATCGTCAGCGCCCGTTGGTCGGCTTGGAGCGCGGGAGAGACATACTTCACGCGACCCTCGAACTGACGGTCGGCGTACGCGTCGACTTCGAAGCGCACGGGCTGGCCGATGCCAACGGCGGAGACGAACTGCTCGGGAATCGTCAACTGCATGCGCAGCGGGTTGATGCGCACGACCACCGCGACCTTCGTGCCTCTGGTGACGTAGTCGCCGACCGAGACGAGGCGCTGCGCGACGACACCGTCGAACGGGGCGCGCACGATCGTGTCGGTCGACGCTTTGCGCGCCAGCGCGACGCGCGCGCGGGCCGCCTGGAGCGACTGAAACTGCTGGGCCGCGCCGTTTTTCGCCGCCTCGTACTGCTGGCGTGCCGCTTCCATCTGCGTCCGGCGCTGGTCGTACTCCGACTGCGACACGACGCGTTGATCGAGCAGCGACTTGATGCGGTTGAACTCGCTTTGCGCCAGCTCGTACGACGCCTTGGCGTTTTGCACCTCGGGGACGGCGTTCACGTCGAACGGGCCACCCGCCGTCATGCCCAGCCGCGCTTCAATCTGCGCCGCGTTGGCGTCGGCTTCCCTGAGCTGTGCATCGGTCTCGATGGCCGACAAGTGGATCAATGCGGCGCCGAGCGACACCGGCGTCCCGCGCTCGATGGGCGAGGCCGTCACGCGGCCTGCGGTTTCAGCGGCGACGTCGGCCTGCTCGTCCGCCATCAGCGTCCCCGTCGCGCGAATGAACCGCGCGAGCGGGCGCTCGATGGCCGCCGCCGGGGCCACGGCGACCGCCGTCTGCGCGGACGCTTGGTCCTTGGTCTTGGCGTTTCCGGCGCTGCAGGCGCCCACCGCGAGCGCGGCGCTCAGCAGCGTGACCGTCAGCGCTGGGTGTACACGTGCACGATTCATTGACGACTCCTCGAAAGTTATGACGCTTTCGCGTCCGCGGCGCGTTCCTCGAGCGGACAGTCGACGCTGCTTTTCGAATACAGCGTGACGCCCGAGCGCAATCCGGCCAGCGTCACGTTCAAGACATCGGTCGCGAGATCGTCCGCGTTCTCGCCTGGCTGAAGCCGGTCCGACAGCCGCATCACGGCCACACCGAGCAGCCCCACGGTCATCGTTCGAAAGACCACGGCGGGGTTGAGCGTCGCGGGCAGGTCGCCTGAATCGATGCAGGATTGGATGATCTGCGCGACATGGCGCTTTTTCTCGCGCGCGAACGCGAAGCGCTCGTACTCGCGGCTGATCCGCGGGACCGACTGGTCGACGAACATCAGCGCGAAGTACTGCGGGTGCTTGCAACTGAAGTCGTAGAACTGACGAAACGCCGCGCGCAGCCGATCGAGCGGCGTCGCGCCGGTTTCCTCGCGCGAGGCAGAATCGCACAGCAACCGGAAGCCCTCTTCGGCGAGCGCGAAAAAGATGTCGTCCTTGCTCGGGAAGTACCCGTAGATCGCCGCGGGGCTGTACTCGATGCGTTCGGCGATCTTCCGGATGGACACGTTCCCGAAGCCTTCGCTGACGAACAAGTCACGGGCCGCGTCGAGAATCGCGCGTCGGACCGCCTCGCGGTCCCGCTCCTGTCGCTCTTTGATGCCCATGAAACCTCAAGCCCGGCAAGTATTTGAACAGTGTTCACCGGGTTAACATCGTTAGACGCGGAAACCCCGTCGGGGTTTCATGTCCACTAACCTGCTGGATTCATTGCTATTGCGCGGGCTGATGTAGGATTCCGCGTGCCTCATCGATGGCCGGTTGTCGCGCTCGGGCGTGCCTTCACGGTGGCCACTGTGAGCTGGGGCGTGCTCCTGCCCGCGAGTTCGTTCGTCGCCAGCCGGTCGCACGCCCCGCTCATCTTCTATATGGCCGCTGCGACGGTGTACGAAGCGGGTGCCGTGCTTTGCCATCAGCTGCCCGCGCGGTCGTTTCATCTGTGGTCCGCACAACTGCCGGTGTGCGCGCGCTGTACCGGCATCTACGCCGGCGCAGCGATCACGTCACTGATTTTGATGGGGGTCGCGCGACGTCGTGAGTCGAACGATCGACGCTCGCCAGAAAGGCTCCCGCCTCCGCTCGCTGATGATCTGAGCGAGCTGCGGCACGGCTCGCCG
Source organism: Acidobacteriota bacterium (assembly GCA_016195295.1). Taxonomy (GTDB): domain Bacteria; phylum Acidobacteriota; class Vicinamibacteria; order Vicinamibacterales; family CAVVIG01; genus SRVP-36. Next base: position 4,508 of record JACPZV010000145.1, on the reverse strand, counting down.
AAGCGCCTTCGGCGCGAAGGCGGCCCGCGCCGGCTGATCCGACTCACGCGACGGCTCCCCCGACTCGCGCTCCTACTGGCCGCGGCGCCCACAGCCCTCACGCTCGCTTACGAATCGTGGTCCGGGCACATGCCGGCCAACTGGATTCGCGCGACCGCTGGCCTCCCGATCGGCGCGATGGTCACCGCCTTGGTCGTGGCGGTCACAGGCGATCAGGTAAACTAACTCCCCGTGCGCGCTACCGCCGCTGACGACACGCGATCGGGCGGGCTCGTGCTGCTGTGCCTGGCGTCGTGGGCGGTTCCCGGCGCCGGTCACCTGTGGCTCGGGCGTCGCCGCAAGGGCCTGATCTTCCTCGTCGCCCTGCCCACGATGTTTGCGATCGGCCTCGCGAGTCACGGCCGGTTGTTTCCTTTCGATCTGTCCGAGCCATGGGTCTGTCTGGAGGCGCTCGCCGATCTTGGAATCGGGTTCATGTATTTCATCGCGCACGCGCTGGGGTACGGCGCGGGCGACGTGAAGGCCGTCGCCTACGAGTACGGCAACGCGTTCCTGATCGTCGCCGGGCTGCTGAACCTGCTGGTCGTCATCGACGCCTACGACGTGGCGATGGGCCGCAAGTAATGCAGAGTCATCTGCTGCTCCTCATGCTCTTTGCGTTCTTCGTGTCGCTGGTCTTCGCGGTCATCGCCAAAGACGATGCGCGCGATCAGCTCCGCCTCGGGGGCCTGATGCTGGGCGGGTTCCTCGCGACCGCCCTCGTGCTCGGCTGGCTGATGTATCCGTTTCCCCGGTAGAGGCTGCGAGTGGCTATGGAGTTCGCTCATCTGTTGATCGAGCGCGCGGAGGCGATCGCGATCGTCACGATCAACCGGCCCGCCGTCTTGAACGCGCTCAACGCGCGGACACTGGACGAGCTCGGCCGCGCGGCGCTCGACCTGCAGCGCGACGACAGCGTCCGCGCGATCGTCATCACCGGCGCGGGCGAGAAATCATTCGTGGCCGGCGCGGACATCAACGAGCTTGCCGCCCAGACGCCGACCGGCGGCCGTGAGCACGCACTGACGGGTCAGCGCGTCTTCGATTTGATCGAGAACCTTGGAAAGCCGGTCATCGCGGCGATCAACGGCTACGCCCTCGGCGGCGGCTGCGAGCTCGCCATGGCGTGCACGTTGCGGATCGCGGCCGACACGGCGAAGCTTGGACAGCCGGAGATCGCGCTCGGTTTGTTGCCGGGCTACGCGGGCACGCAGCGCCTCCCGCGGCTCGTGGGCAAGGGCCCCGCGATGGCGATGATCCTCACGGGAACGCCGATCACCGCCGCCGAGGCGCTGCGGATCGGACTGTGACGACATGCGCGAAGGGACGTCAGCGTTTTTGGCGAAACGCAAAGCCGCGTTCAGGGGCAAGTAGCGCGGGCCTCATCGACGAACGAACACGACGACAACGATGAAGACGATTCAAGCGAGCGGTCGCGCCGCCGGACGACGAGTGGCCGTTGTCGTGTCGAAGTACAACGACTTCGTCACCGACCGCCTGCAGGCTGGCGCGCTGGCGGCGCTCTCCGCGGCTGGCGTGGCGTCGAGCGACATTACGCTCGTGCGCGTGCCCGGGGCGTTCGAGATTCCGCTCGCCGCGCAACATGCGGCCGAAACCGGGCGCTACGATGCCGTTGTGTGCCTGGGGTGTTTGATTCGGGGGGAGACGCCGCACTTCGAGTACATCTCGTCGGCCGTGTCGCAGGGGTTGGCGACCGCGGCTGCCGCCACCGGCGTGCCGATGGGCTTCGGCGTGCTGACCACGAACTCGGCGGAGGAGGCGGTGGCGCGCGCGGGCGACGGCCCGGGGAACAAGGGGCACGAGGCGGCCATGGCGGCCATCGAGATGGCGGAGATCGTCGCCACGTTGACCCAAGCGACGCCGCGCTCGTGAAGAAGAACGATCCGCGGCACCGCGCGCGCGAGGCCGCGCTCCAGATTCTCTATCAGTGGGACGTCGGCCGCGGCGACGTCGATCGGGCGGTCGAGACGTTTTTCACGCTCCAATGGCCCGACGTCGGTCCGCCGCCCGATGACCTCGTTCGCTTCGCGTCGACGCTGGCGCGCGACACCGTCGAGCAGCTCCCGGCCATCGATCCGCTGATCGCGGACACGACCGATCGCTGGCGGCCCGAGCGGATGGCGGTGCTCGATCGTCTGATTCTGCGAATGGCCACCTGCGAATTCCTGCGCGACCGGGAGACGCCGGCGGTGGTGGTGATCAACGAGGCACTCGAGCTCGCGCGCACGTTCAGCACGGAAGAGTCGGTGAAGTTCATCAACGGGATGCTGGATGCGATCCGGAAGAAGATTGATGCCACGCGCTGATTTCGAGGTGGTGAATCGACACAGAGGACACAATGGACACAAAGGATCCATTCTAGGGTTTCGCCTTCGTGTCCTTTGTGTCCTTTGTGGCGAGTCAGCGCTGATATGACCTCCCAAGACGAACAAATCCAGCAACGCCGTTCCAACCTCGACGAGCTGGCCAAGCTCGGGATCGAGGTCTATCCGCGGACGTTCGAGCGTCGGCACACGATTTCCGATCTCGTCGACGCCTACGGCCAGCGAACGCACGATGAGCTGGAAGCCGATCGCGTCGAAACGGTGACGAGCGGGCGCATCCTCGCGATCCGCGCCTTCGGCAAGGCGAACTTCCTCGTGCTGTCGGACGGCCGCGCGAAGATCCAGGTCTACATCCGACAGGACTCGATGCCCGAGCGGGATTTCCGGATCTACAAACTGCTCGACTTCGGCGACTGGGTGGGCGTGGCGGGACGGCTCTTTCGGACCAAGACCAACGAGCTGACGATCTGGGCCTCGCGCCTGCACTTTCTCGCCAAGTGCCTGCTGCCGCTGCCCGAGAAGTGGCACGGCTTGACCGACGTGGAGATCCGCTACCGCCAGCGGTATCTGGACCTGGTCGTCAATCCCGACTCGCGCCGCGTCTTCGAAATGCGCAGCCGCATCATCGCGGCGATTCGCGAGTTCATGACCGCTCGCGCGTATCTCGAAGTCGAGACGCCGATGATGCAGCCGATCCCGGGCGGCGCGCTGGCGCGCCCGTTCGTCACGCACCACAACGCGCTCGACATGGATTTGTACCTGCGCATCGCGCCGGAGCTCTACCTGAAGCGCCTCACCGTCGGCGGCCTCGAGAAGGTGTTCGAGATCAACCGGAACTTCCGGAACGAGGGGATTTCGACGCAACACAACCCCGAGTTCACGATGATGGAGTTCTACGAGGCGTACGCCGACTACCAAGCGCTGATGACGATGACCGAAGAGATGATCGTGACGGTCGCGCGGCAGGTCGTGGGGAGCGACCAGGTCACGTTTGGCGACCACCGGTTGTCGCTCGCTCTCCGCGTGTCGCTGCGCGAGGCGGCGCGCGAGGCGGCGTCGAAGCGCCTCCAGCGCGAGATCACCGACGCCGACCTCCGCGATCGCGCGAAGGTCTCTGCCATCGCGCGCGAGCTCGGCGTCGACGCCGACCCCGGCCACGGCGCCGGCAAGATCACCACGGCGATCTTCGAGCGGCTCTGCGAGGATCGGCTCATTCAGCCGACGTTCGTCTACGACTTTCCGACCGAGGTGTCGCCGCTGTCGAAGCAGAAGCCCGACGATCCCGACACGGTCGAGCGGTTCGAGCTGTACATCGGGGGCTTCGAAGTGGCCAACGCGTTCAGCGAGCTGAACGATCCCGTCGAGCAGCGCCGGCGCTTCGAGGCGCAGCTCAAGAACCGCGCGCGCGGCGACCTCGCGGCACACGAGATGGACGAGGACTACGTCCGCGCGCTGGAGTACGGGTTGCCGCCTGCCGGCGGGGAGGGCGTTGGGATCGATCGGCTCGTGATGATCCTGACCAACAGCGCGTCGATTCGGGACGTGATCTTGTTTCCGCTGATGAGAAAACGCGACTAGGACCCGTACGTGGACGAATGGAATGAGCCACGGAGACACAGAAGCACAGAGAAGAACGGATGCTAAACGCAGAGATCGCTGAGATCGCAGAGAGCGCGCTGACTGGGATCCGCTGGCGCGCCTCCGTGTCTCGGTGTCTCCGCGGCCGTTCCTTGTATTGCGTCAGCTGAGAGGGTTCATTAGTGGATATCCCATTCGAACTCCACATTGCTCTCCGGTATCTGCTCGCAAAACGCAAACAGGCGTTCATCTCGGTCATCTCATTTATCTCAACGCTGGGCGTCACCGTTGGGGTGATGGCGCTGGTCGTCGCCCTGGCGCTGATGACGGGCCTGCAGCAGGAACTCCGCGATCGCATCGTCGGCGCCAATCCTCATATCTACGTCTGGAACACGCGCGGCATCACGGATTACCACGCGGAGGTCGCCAAACTGCGGCAGATTCCTCATGTGGTCGGCGCCGCCCCCGCCGTGCTGGGGAAGGCGCTGATTACGGCCTCGCAGAGCGAAGAGTTCATCTCGCTGACCGGCATCGACCCCGCGCTCG
>JACPZV010000097.1 GCA_016195295.1 Acidobacteriota bacterium | reverse complement strand
GTGCGTTGCGCCAGGCAGCGCACGGACGATGTGGCGCAGCAGCCGGTAGTGGAGCGGACCATAAAACAACGCGAACGCCGCTCGTTTACCCGCGCCGTCGAGCGCGGCGCCTTCTTCAAGCTTCGCGCGCCGCTCGACGTAAGTGGACGACAGGGCCCGCAGCGCGCGCGACACTTCGGAAAACGTCAGCTCGGCCAGGTGCCGCGCTTCGAGCGCGGCCATCCAGGCGTCGAAGTCGTCCATTGGGGTAGCATCATCCCATGACGCGGCGTCTTTGTGGCGCGTTGCTGATCGCGCTGACCGTGACGGTTGGCGCCAGACAGGACCGCAATGCGACGGATCGGCCGCAGTCCACGACTGGATGGACGGCGTTCGTCGATCGGTTTCTCAACGAACCGGATCACGTCGGCGATTTGAGTCCGGCGGCCTTCGGCGAGGATCTCGCGCGCACGCGCACGCGGTTGGCCGAGCTGCGCGCGATCGACGCGTCGCAGCTTTCGCCAGACGAGGCGCTGGACCGCCGGTTCGCGGAGACGTTGCTGGTGCGCCGGGAGATCGATCAGGCGCAAATGCGCCGCTGGCGGATGGATCCTCGCGTCTACATGCAGTCGCTCGACGCGCTCGCCGAGCAGCTCGACAGGTCCGGTGATCCACGGGAGCGTGCGGCCGCCGTGCTTCGCCTGCTCAAGGCGATCCCTCAGGATCTTCGCTTCGGCCGGCGCAACCTGACGCTGTTCGTGCCGCGCTTTCAGGAGCTGGCCTTGGCGCTGGCGTCGGCGCGCAGCACGACGCTCGAGAACGACGTGACTGAATTTGCCGACAGCGTGTCCGATCAGGAAGATGCCCTCCTGGCGGCCAACAGCGTCGCGCAAGAGGCCTTGAGCAATTGGGTGGATTACCTGTCGAAAGAACTGCCAAAGCGGCCCGCAGGCTACGCCGTCGTCGGAATCGCCACGTACAACGCCATCCTCCGCGGTCAGCATCTCCTGCCGTACGACGTCGACGAGCTGTACGAGTTTGCGCGTCGCGAGTTCGATCGCACGCTCGACGAGTTGAAGGATCTGGCCGAGAACATGGACGACTCGCAGACCTGGCTTGAGTTGGTGGGCGACGTGGAAGCGGACGACGCCGATTCCGACAAAGCGGTCGAGCGGTATCGCGACGCCGTCAAGACCGCGCGCGCGAATCTCGCCGGGTCGGCGCTCGTCGCCGTGTCGTGGCAGGACCTGCTGGAGAAGTGGCGGATCGATCGCGACGATTCTGGCGCCGCCGATCTTTTCGGCAAGCCGGATCCAGCCGTCATGTTGGTCCGCGCCCATGGCGCCTACGGAGATCGCGTGCGCGCCCTTTATCAGGCGCATAACACCAGCGCGCTGCGCCGCGCGCGAGGCGCGTCGATATTCGCGGACGGCTGGCGGCTGTACGTCGAGCAACTGGTCGAAGAGAAGAAGCTGTTCACAGACGATCGCGCGCATTTGCGTCTGCTGCAGCTCCGTCTGCTGGCCATCGCGCGTGTGGCGGTCGACATCGGGCTCCACACGCACCGATTGACCGACGCGCAAGCGACGACGCTGCTGACCGATCGCGTGGGAGTGACCAAGGCAGCGGCCGAACTGGAGGTTGCCGCCGCGACCGACGATCCCGGCTCCCGCCTTGGCTATCTCGGCTCGGCGGAAATCACGAGGCTGCGGGACGACGTTCGAAAGTCGCGAGGCGAGGCCTTCTCACTCTCGGATTTTCACGAGCGTTTGCTGAAGATCGGCGCCCTGCCGCTCCCGCTGATGCGCGAGGCGATGGTCCGCTGAGCCAGGCGGCATCGATCGAAGCGCCTGCCGGCATTAACGCAACGCGCCGGGCTGCATCCCGCTGGCCCGATAGATCGCGGCGGCCTCCGGTGAAGAAAGGTATTGCAAGAGCGCTCGGGCCGCCGCGGGCGCCTTGGCCTGCGCGGATAGAAAGCCCACGAGCGCGGTCGGCGTCGAGATTTCGCGCGGCAGCGGACCGACGACTTCGACGCCGGGCTCGGTGATGATTTCGCTGATGAACGTCAGGCCGATGTCGATCTCGCCCTGCGCGAGCAACGCCATCGCGCCGGCGCCGCCTTGAGCGATTTTGATCTTTGGTTTCATCTGCTCGGCGATGCCGAGCGTCTTCAGCGTTTCGTTGAAGCTGACACCGGCCGCTGCGCCACTCGACGCATCCGGGTACGAGATAAACTTCGCCGCCAGCAGCATTCGCTTGACCGCGTCGGGCGTCGAGATGTCGGGCTTCGGATCGCCTCTGCGCACAGCGACGCCGACCGCGACCGTCGCCAGCGGCGTCTCGCTGCTCGCGACCACGTGACCCGAGGCGAGAACTTCAGCAAGCGGCGGTTGGACGATCGGCACGTCGAACGGCGCGCCGCGCACGACCTGCTGCTTCGTGCCGCCGCCCGATCCGAACGTTGCTTTCACTTTGTGACCGGTCTTTAGCTCGAAGTCCGGAATGAGCTTGACGATCGCAGCTCTAATGCCGCCGGGCGCGACGAGCGAGATCTCGTCCGCGTACGCACTCGGCGAGAGGCCCAAAGCGAAAACGACAACAGACAAACGTACGTATTTCATGGCGACCTCGTGGCCTTCGCGGGGCTAACGCGATGACAGCATTCGAGCCGTCGGCTGCCAAGCCGGCGTGCCGTCTTCCCATTGGTTGTCGGTCAGCTGCTGCACGTCGGATCCGTCGTAGCGCATGACGAACAGCTCGCCGTACGGCTGCGGCGCGTCAGTGTAGGTGCCCTCGTCTTTGAATCCCATGCGGGTGCTGGCGAACACGATGCGCTCGCCGTCCGGCGACCAGGCCATGTGCGCGTCGTTGCCTTTCGAGAACGTCAGCCGCTTCACGCCCGTGCCGTCGGGTTTAATCGTGTAGATCTCGTAGTCGCCCTGCGCCGCCCGCGAGAACATGATCAAATCGCCGCGCGGCGACCACAGCGGAAAATTATCGTAGCCCGTCGTCAGCGTCGTGACTGCTTTCGTCTCGAGGTTCATGATGCGTAGGCCTTCGCGGTCAGGTCCGAACGATCGATAGACGAATCGCTTCCCGTCGGGCGCCATCGACGGAAACCCGTTGTTGTTCGGACCGCTCGTCACTTCGCGGAACCCGCTGCCGTCCGGGTTGACGATCGCGATCTGCGCGCCGCCCTCAATGCGATCTTCGGGCTTGAGGACCTGACCGTTGAAGCCGTTGAAGAAAAGGTTGTACACGCCGATGCCGAAAATGATCTTGTCGCCGCTTGGCGACCAGCTCGGCGCCATGACGTTGCGGCTTTTGTCCTGATACAGCACGTCGAACTTATTCGTGCCGGTTGTTGCGATCTGAAGGCTGGCGCCAACTGTGCTGTTGCTCGGCCGGCCGCTCATCACGAACCGATCGCCTGAGTGGTTGAACGAGGGCAAAATCCCCGTGAGCGTCAGCTCGTACTGCGGGTTTCTGCTGAACGTCTTCAGCCAGGTCGTCGGCGGCGCCGTCAATCGCCGGTGAAACGCGACGCGCGTGCCGTCCGGCGACCACGCGGCGGATCGAACATCGCCCTTCGGTCCCCGCTTGCCGCTGGTGTAGGAGATGCCCGCGTCAGGCGCGTCCTTGCGGACGTAGCCGATGTCGTTCGCCGGCAGGTACGACGGGTTGAACTTCACGCCTTGGGGCGCGGCAACATCCGACGCGGCGTTCGTCGCGATGTCGATCGAGACGAGGCGTGTGTTCAATGTGGGGCGCGTGTCGTTCTCGGGCTTCGGGCTGGCGCGCCGCGTCTCGAGCGTGTCTTCAGCATCCATGCAGTACGCGATCACACGGCGGCTGTCGGCGGAAAACTTCGGGCTGCCGCAGAAATTGCCGTGCTCGGTGATCCGCGTCAAACCCGTGCCGTCCGGATGAATGACGTAAAGATCAACGATCTGCAGATGCTCCCAGCGGCCGTGGCCGAACGGCAGCGTGCTGCCGCGATCCGACGAGAACGCGACCCATTGACCGTCCGGCGACCACGACGGCCGGAGGTCGGCGCCGGCGCCGGTCGTCAGCGCCTTGGCCCGCCGCGTCTGCAGGTCCATCGTCCACAGATTCGCCCGGCCGCCGTTGCGCGTCGTGACGAAGACGAGCTGCTTGCCGTCGGGTGAGAACGCCGCTTGATCGTCGTATGCGGGGCTGTCGGTGAGCCGCTCGAGGCCGGCGCCGTCGGGCTTCACGCGGAAGAGATCGGCGGAGCCCTCGCGATCGGAGGTGAAGACGATCGACGCGCCATCAGGCGACCACACCGGGTCGTAGTCGATCTCCGACAGACCGACGAGCGGACGCTCGCCGCTGCCGTCGGCGGCGGCAATGAAGAGCCCGACCTGGCCGGCGTTGGGAAACACCCGCGCGAAGACGATCTTCTGCGAGTTGGACGGGCCGGCGGCCAGCGCGACAAGGGCGACGACGACGAGGGCGGCTTTGCGCACCATGGGCGGATTCTAGCCCGACAGCGGCATCCGCCGGCGAAATCGTGGAAAGAACTACGTCGTCGACGCCTCCGCTCCTCCGCCTCCGCGGATCGCGCGTTTCACGAGGTTCCGCATGAGGGGCACTTTGTAGCCGTTATGGCGCAGCGTCTGCGCACCCTCGACCGCCAGGTCGCCGGCCATCTTCGCCGTGTCCGCGGTGCGCGGCTTCCCGATGACCGCCGCCTCCACCGCCTTCAAGCGACGCGGCTTGGCCGCCACGGCATTGACGACGAGCCGGGCCTTGGCGATCGTGTCACCCGCGAAGACCAGCGCCGAGGCCACGTTCACCAGCGGGAAGTCCCACACCTGCCGGTCACGCACCTTCTCAAAATAGAACTGCGCGCCCGCCATCGTCGCCGGAATGCGGATCGAGACGAGCAGTTCGTTCGGCTCGAGGATGTTCATCTTGGTGATGTCGATGCCGGGGCCGATCCAGTAGTCCTCGGCGTCCACCACGCGCTCGCCCTTCGGTCCGCGGATCACCATCGTGGCGTCGAGCGCGACGAGCGCTGGCGCCGTGTCCGACGGGTTGACGGCGACGCAGCGGTCCGCGTCGAAGATCGCGTGCTCGCGGTTGATCGCCGTCGGCGTGTCCGCGTAGCAGATGTTGCCGCCCGCGCGGTAGCACGACCACCCGCTGCGGTAGTACCAGCAGCGCGTGTCCTGCGACACGTTCCCGCCCAGCGTGCCCTGGTTGCGAATCTGCGGCGAGGCCACCACTTCAGCGGCCTGCGACAGCAACGCAAACTTGTCCTTCACCA
>JACPZV010000096.1 GCA_016195295.1 Acidobacteriota bacterium | reverse complement strand
GACCGGGTCCTCGACCGTGACGATGCTGCGGCGCGGCACGCGCGCGGCGACGTGGCGGAGGCACGCGTAGAGCGTCGTCGTCTTGCCGCTGCCGGTCGGGCCGGTCACCAGCACCATGCCGTACGGCTCGGCGATGTACTTGCGGAACCGTTTGAGCTCCGCGTCAGGGAACCCGAGAATGTCGAGGCGCAGCTCGGTGAACTGCTCGCTGATCGATTCTTTGTCGAGGATGCGGATGACGGCGTCTTCGCCGTGCACGCTGGGCATGATCGAGACGCGGAAGTCGATGGTCTTGCCCGGCATGCGCAGCTTGAAGCGGCCGTCCTGCGGCACGCGCTTTTCCGCGATGTCGAGCTCGGCCATGACCTTGATGCGCGACAGAATCGAGCTGTGGAACTGCTTGGCGATCGGACGCATCGCCGGCTGGAGGACGCCGTCGATGCGGTACTTCACGTGGACCGCCTCATCAGCCGTCTCGATGTGGATGTCGCTCGCCCGCCGCTGGATCGCCGTGAAGATGGTCGAGTCCACGAGCCGGATGACCGGACTGATGTCGCTCGTGAGCCGTTCGACCGTCAGGCTCTCGTCGCCGTTCTCCTCTTCCTTCAACAATTGCAGCTGGAAGCTCTCCGTCGCCTCTTCCAGCACGCGCTGCGAGCTCTCGCTCTTCTTCAGGATCGATTCGATCGCCGACCGCGGACCGACGGCGACCTTGATTTGCGTGGACAACAGGACGGCCAGCTCGTCGATCATCGGCAGATCCGTCGGATCCGACACGACGATTTCGAGCGCCCTGCCGACGCGACGGTACGGCACGAACCCGTAGCGCAGCATCAAGTCCGCGGGAATCGATCGGAACAGCTCCTGATCGATGCCGAAGGTCTCCATGTCCACGAATTCCATGCGGTACCGCTCGGCGAGACGGCGCGCCTGCTCGAGCTCGGCGCGGTGCTCGGCGTCGTTGACGGCGCCCAGCTCGGCCGGATCGGCGTGGAAGTCCGCGTTCGGCAGGATGGCCATCAGCTCCCCGACACGACCGAGGTGAGCTGGAAGAGCGGCATGTAAAGCGCGAGCAGCACGCCCGCGAGCACGATGCCGATGATGACCAGCAGGATCGGTTCGACGAGCGTGACGAACCGTTCCATAGTCGTGGAGATTTCTTCGTCGTAGAAATCGGCCACGGTGTTGAGCATGTCCTGCAGCGCTCCGGTCGACTCTCCGACCTCCGCCATCTTGACCGCGACCTCCGGAAACACGTGGCGCGCTTCGAGCGCGGCCGCGAACGATGCCCCTTCGCGCACGCGAGCGCTCACGACGGCGAGTTCGGCGGCCATGAACTGGTTGCCGATAGATTTCGCCGCGATGTCGAGCGCGTTGACGAGCGGCAGCCCGCCTCCGAGCAGCGTCGCGAGCGTGCGGGCCATCTGGGTCGTCGCAAACTTTCGGGCGACCGCACCGAGCGTCGGGATGCCCAGCAGCGCGCGGTCGAGACGCGCCTGTTGGCCGGGACGCCGGACCCACGCCAGCACGGCAACGACGGCGATCGCAATGGCGGCGACGATCAGCGGGAACTGCGTCCGGATGAATTCGGACCCCCCCACGATGACCCTCGTGATGAGCGGCAGATCGGAGCCGAACGATTGGTAGAAGTCCGTAAACGCGGGGATTACCTTGAGGACGATGATCGACACCAAGATAAAGGCAAGCGAGATCAGAATCGTCGGGTACACCAGCGCCGTGCCAATCTTGCGCTTCAACGTCGTGACGATCTTGGTGTAGTCGACGAAACGCCGCAGGACCGCGTCGAGGTTGCCGCTGCGTTCGCCGGCCAGGAGCGAAGCCGTGTAGACGCTTGGGAACAGGTCGCCGTGAGAAGCAAAGGCATCGGAGAGCGCCGTGCCGGACCGGACTTTCTCGTGGATGTCGTCAAGCACCGTCTTGAAGACGGGCGACGTGATGCGGCGCTTGAGCAGGTCGAGCGATTGCACGAGCGGCATTCCGGCCTTGAGCAGCGTCGCCAGTTCCTGATTGAAGACCAGGAACTCGTGGACGTTGACGCCTCGGTGCCGCGGCAATTGGAGAGAGACGCCCGCAACGGCGTGTCTGGGCTGAAGCGAAAGGACGTACAGGCCTTTCTCTTCGAGGTCGTGCCGCAAACGGGCCTCGCTGTCAGCGGCGTAGACGCCCTCGACAATCTGCCCGTTGGCCGAAGCGAGGCGGCATCGGAACTCCACGTCTCAGTCCGCCTCCCCGGGGTGTCTGAACCGGCCGCAAGAGATTGTCAGCAAGGACATTATCCGTTTGAAATTATAACAAGTTTGCGACGGCCTACCTGAACCGTTAAGACCGTGCAGCACCAGGAAAGGCCGGGGAAACGTTGCGCGGTATTTCAGCGCCCGAGCGCCAATTCCACGGGCAAGCGTTTGAGCAGCGAGCTCAAATACTTACGCGAGCTCCGCGTGTACGGGTGATGCGCCGGGCAGAACCACCGCGATGGACGCGCGCGTGTTACCGCGCATCGATGAACGCATGGTACACGCGGATCCCGAGCTCGCGTGTGTCCTTGCTGGTGGGGTCACGCATCGACGGCGTGAACGTCTTGTCGACGGCGATCAAGATTTCAACGACGTCACTCGTCCCGAGCTGAGCAGCCGTGAGCGCGGTTTTCTTGAGGACCTGCTGCTGCGATGCCAGGGCGAACTCTTCAATGGTCTGCCCGCCGAGGCTCACGCGCACCTGCTGGGGCTCGGCGAACGATTTCGCGGGCTGGTCGACGTCCAGGTAGAACATGCAATCCTTTTTTGGATTCCGGAACTTCAGCGCGGCCTCTTTCTTCGTCCACTGCCACTGCACCATCGCGTTGTGCTCGGCGACTTCCGGCGTGTTCCAGCCCGTATCGAAGTTGGTGAAAATGTTTTCTGTTTGCGGCTGCAGCGTCAGGCGCGCCACTTTGTACGCTCGCTGACCCATGTCCTCACCCGCCAGCGGCGGACGCTTTTGCGTGCTCGGCGAGTAGAGGCCGATCTGGATCGTCGCGTCCCCGACGTACGGATAGATGGGAACGAACACCGTCCGCGTGTACTCCACCACTTGTCCGGGTGTCCATTGGCTGGTCGCGATCGACGGGACGTGGTCGTCGTTCCACATCAGTTCGCCGTCGACATCGAGGACGTGGACGAACACGCGATAGTCCTGATCGAAGCGCGCGTCGCGCGCGACCTCGAAGCGGTACGTGATGTCCAGCGGGCTGCCGAGCGGCGTCTTGTCGCGGCTGAGCTTCACGCTGGGGGTGGCGAGCGCGGGCGCCGGAGGCGCCGCGCGGCGGCACGCGCCGACACTCGCGCCGAGCGCGAGGAGCGCGGCCGCGCCACCGAGGACACGACGGCGCGACGGGGACTCAATCATGAGCAGGGAGCGCAGGAGATGACGCCGATGCACGCGTGAACGCTATCGTCTCGCGATGATAGTTCAGTTGTCGCATCCCTCGCAATCTGTTAGAGTTGCCGTCTTCGCGCCTTGGCGCTTCGGCGGGCCAAGCCGTGGACGGTCAACATGAATCAGGAAGCCCTCGGCCTCGTCGAAACGCGCGGACTCATCGGATCGATCGAGGCCGCCGACGCGATGGTCAAGGCCGCCAACGTCATCCTCGTCGGCAAGGAATACATCGGCGCCGGTTACGTGACGGTGATGGTTCGCGGCGACGTCGGAGCCGTCAAGGCCGCGACCGACGCGGGCGCGGCGGCGGCGCGACGCGTCGGTGAGCTGGTGTCGGTCCACGTGATTCCGCGGCCTCACGCCGAAGTCGAGCGCATTCT
>JACPZV010000095.1 GCA_016195295.1 Acidobacteriota bacterium | reverse complement strand
CCGTCGATGTCGCCGCCCAGCCGCATCACGGTCGGGAAAGTGACGGGCCTGCACGTGTCGTGGTTCGTCTACCGGCAGCCCGTCGGCGCGAAGGTGACCTTCGATCCGCCGTCGATCAAGCCGTGGGAAGACACGCGGGCCGGATCGAATTCACCGTGGGCGCCGCTGTGGACGCCGCCCAAGCCGCCCGACGACGGGAAGCAGGAAGTCCACGCGACCTTCAGCGAGCCCGGCACCTACGTCCTGCGCTGCCGCGCGGACGACGGCGCGCTGTTCGGCGACGATGAAGTGACGGTCACCGTCGTTCGCTGATCGCGAAGCTCGCGCGCCGCAGCCTCGTAAAGAGAGAAACGCAGAGCTCGCGGAGCACGCAGAGAGTGGTTTTCGCTCTGCGATCTCTGCGGTCTCTGCGTTTTTCGTTGTAGAATCTCCCGGCCTATTCATTAAGGAGACCGATCCGTCATGCGTCGCATCTCGACTGTCCTCGTTCCGGCGCTCGCCTGCGCCGCCCTCGTGACCGTCGCCGCCGGCGCGCAGAATCCGGGCGGGAGCCCCGAGGGCAAGAAGATGAAGAACCCCGTGGCGTCCAACGCGGAATCGATCAAGGCGGGCCAGGCGTTGTTCCAGAAGAACTGCCGCTTCTGCCACGGCGCGGACGCGAAGGGCGACGGCCCGATGGCGCCCGAGGGCACGCATCCGTCGAACCTGACCGACGACAAGTGGGATCGCGGGTCCACCGACGGCGAGATCTTCCTCGTCATCCGCGACGGCGCCGGCCCGAAGTTCGACATGAAGGGCTACAAGAGCAAGATGCCGGAGACCGACATCTGGAACGTCGTCAATTACGTCCGGAGTCTTCAGGCCAAGTAATGCGTCAGACGCCGGCGGGTCCGAAAAGACCCGCCCTACACCCCACAGCGCGAGGCTTCAGCCGCGCGTTCCCGGTCGTGATGTGCGCGCTCCTGGCGGCGGCGTGCGGGACCAATCCCACTCAGCAGGTGTCAGCATCAATGTTCACGCCGGCGCATCGGACCGCGTCCGACGCCGCGCGCGAGTTCTTCAACATCCGATCGAAGGCCGAGCAGCCGATCCCATTCCCCCACAAGACGCACATCGCGAAGAAGGCGGAGTGCGCGGACTGCCACGAGAGCGTCGCGAAGGGGCCGATCGCCGGCATCCCGAGCGTGAAGACGTGCATGATCTGCCACAGCCAGATCGCCACGGACAAGCCGCTCATCAAGCAGGTCACGGCGTACGCCGACAAGGGCATCGAGATTCCGTGGCAGCGCGTCTACGGCTTCACGCACGAGTCGCACGTGCGCTTCAATCACGCGCCGCACATCCGGGCGAACGTCGACTGCGCGACGTGCCACGGCGACCTGGCGCAGCAAACGGTCGCCGAGCGCTCGGTCGACCACACGATGGGATTCTGCGTGAACTGTCATACGGCGAAGAAGGCGCCGAATGACTGTCTGACGTGTCATTACTATGGTTCAGTACGTAGGCCGGGTCCTTTCGGACCCGGCACACCGGCGGGTCCAAAAGGACCCGCCCTACAACTCCAAGGCCTCGCGCGACGACATGGACCGAAGGGACTTCATCAAGCTCACGGCCGTCACGGGGACGAGCGTCACGCTCGCCGCCTGCGGCAATCCCGAGCATCAACTGATCCGCTTTGTCCCAGACGAGGATCTCGTCGTGATGGAAGCCGACGTCGAGACCGTCCGCAATGGACAAGCGGGCGTCGTGAAGATGGGCGTGGCGAAGAAGCTCGAAGGGCAAGCGACGCATCCCATCAGCCAGGGCGGGCTGTGTCCGCGCGGGCAGGCCGCCATTCAGATCACGTATCACCCCGACCGGCTGACGCATCCGCTGAAGCGCACGGGCGCGCGCGGGACCGGCGAGTACAGAGAAGTCACGTGGGACGAGGCGATCGCGGAGCTCGCCGGGCATCTTGACGCGCTGGCCGACGCGCGCGATCAGCAATCGCTCGTGCTGCTCTCGCGTCCGCGCCGCAGCCGGCGGCTCGAGCTGTTCGCGGAATTCCTCACGCGCTTTGGCGCGCCGGCGCCGCTCGGCTTCGAGCTCTTCACCGAGGACGTGCTGCGGCGCGCGAACGCCCTGAGCTTCGGTCACGAGCAGCTGCCAACATTCGATCTGGCGCGAGCGCGCTACGTGATCGCGTTCGGCGCCGACTTCCTCGGCACGTGGAATTCGCCGGTCTCGCAGAACGCCGGCTACGGAGAGATGCGCCAGGGGCGACAAGGTCGCCAGGGCGCGCGCGGCAAGTTCGTCCACGTGGAATCGCGCATGTCCCTCACCGGCGCCAGCGCAGACGAGTTCGTGCCGGTGAAGCCGGGGAGCGAAGGCGTGCTCGCGCTCGGCCTCGCGCACATCATTCTTAGGGACAAGCTGCGGCCCGCAGACGCCGCCGGCCGCGCCGGCGCGCTCATCGACGGCTGGTCGAGCGGCCTGCAAGACTACAAACCTGAAAACGTCGAGACGATCACGGGCGTCCCGGCGTTCTGGGCAGTGTGGGCGAACCGGGCGGCGTGTTTTTCACCCCCAGCCCCCAGTCCCCAGCCTCCAGCCTCCAGCCCTCAGCGCTCAGCCCTCAGCCCTTCGACAAGCTCTCGGCGAAGGTCTTATTGCTCGACGATGTGAATCCCGCCTTCGCGTCGCCGAACGCGTGGAAGGTCCGAGAAGCGCTGGACAAGATCCCGTTCATCGCGAGCTTCGGCAATTTCCTAGACGAGACGAGCGTTCTTGCCGATCTGATGTTGCCGGATCACTCGTTCCTCGAATCCTGGGTGGACAGTCTGCCCGAGTCCGGCGCGCTCGAGGCGGTGACGACCGTCGCGGGTCCGGTGATGAAGCCGCTGCACAACACGCGCTCGACGCCGGACGTCGTGATCGAGGTGGCAGGCAAGCTGAAGTCTCCTGTCGCGCTTCCATGGAAGACCTACGAGGAGATGCTGAAGGCTGGACAGTCGCCAGTCGCCGGTCGTCAGTCACCAGTCCCTAGTCTCCAGCCTCCAGCCTCTTCAGCGAAGTACCAGGCGCCGCGCTTCGACGGCGACGCGGCGACGTTTCCGTTCCACTTTCTCCCGTACGCGTCGCAGGCATTTTTCGATGGGTCGACGGCGCACCTGCCGTGGCTGCAGGAGATGCCCGATCCGCTCACGTCCGCGATGTGGAGCAGCTGGGTCGAGATCCATCCGCAAACCGCGGCGCGCCTGCGGTTGGAGCAAGGCGATCTCGTGGACATCACGTCGCCGCACGGCACCCTGCGCGTGCCGGTCGTGATCTTTCCGGGGATCGCGCCGGACGTCGTTGCGATGCCCGTCGGGCAAGGGCACGACAATTTCACGCGCTACGCGAGCAAGCGCGGCGTGAATCCGATCGAAATTCTCTCGCCGCTGACCGAGGCCGAGACGGGCGCGTTGGCTTGGGCGGCCACACGCGTGAAGCTGGCGCGCGCGGGCGACGGCGACGGCCGGCTGATTCTCTTCGCGGGAGAGATGCGGGAAAACCCGTACGAGGGACGACGATGAGGCTGGAGGCTGGGGGCTGGAGGCTGGGATGATGAGTCACCGCTGGGGAATGACCGTCGATCTCGATCGCTGCACGGGGTGCGGCGCGTGCGTGACGGCCTGTCATGCGGAAAACAACATCGCGGTCGTCGGCGACGCGCAGTCGGCCAAGAGCCGCGCGATGCACTGGATCCGCGTCGAGCGCTACTGGGAAGGCGAGTTCCCCGACGTCCGGCTGAAATTCCGTCCCGTGATGTGCCAGCAGTGCGACGCGGCGCCGTGCGAGCCGGTGTGCCCAACCTACGCGAGCCATCACACGGAAGAGGGACTGAACGCGCAGGTCTACAACCGCTGCATCGGCACGCGCTATTGCGCCAACGCCTGCCCGTACAACGTGCGCTTCTTCGATTTCTACAACCCGCAGTGGCCCAAGCCGCTTCACCTGCAGCTGAATCCCGACGTCTCCGTTCGCGAAGTCGGCGTGATGGAGAAATGCACGTTCTGCGTGCAGCGGATCAGCGCGGCCGAGATCGACGCGAAGGCCGAGAAGCGCGAGGTCAAGGACGGCGAGATCAAGCCCGCGTGCGTGCAGTCCTGCTCGGCGAAGGCGCTCGTGTTCGGCGACCTCAACGATCCGGAGAG
>JACPZV010000119.1 GCA_016195295.1 Acidobacteriota bacterium | reverse complement strand
CACGCGCTGGGGTTTCCCAATGGTCCAGTGGAGCCGAGACTGACCGTGTCGAGCGAGGCGCGCGACGCGGGACGCCGCGTGTTGATCGGGGAGGGGTGGGACGGACAGACGCCGCTCGTCGCGCTCGCGCCCGGCGCCGCGTACGGCGCCGCCAAGAAGTGGCCGTCCGCGTCGTTCGCCGAGCTCGCCGGCGCACTCGCCTCCGACGGCGTGCAGTGTGTGATGGTCGGCAGCGCGGCCGACGTGGAAACCGCGGCGGATGTAGCGCGCGCGACCGGTTCCGTAGCGCGGCCCTTTCATCCCTCGACAAGCTCGGGATGCCCTGAGCCTGCCGAAGGGCAGGGCCGCGACGTCGGCGGGCCTGAAAGGCCCGCCCTACAAATCATGGATCTGGCTGGTCGCACCGATCTGGTGACGCTGGCCGGCGTGTTCGCGCACTGCCGTGCGCTGGTGACGAACGACTTGGGCGCGATGCACGTCGGCGCGGCCGTGGGCATCGCCGTGACGGTGGTCTTCGGTCCCACCAACGAGCACGAAACCCGCCCGATGGGCGATGCCCATCGCGTTCTGTCAAATCCCGTCTGGTGCCGTCCGTGCATGTTGCGCGAGTGCCCGCTCGATCACCGATGCATGCGTGGCATCGGCGTGGCGAGCGTGCTGGCCGCCGCGCGAAGGACGCTGTGAGCTCGGGGCCGGCCCCTCGACTTCGCTCGGGACTGGCGCCCGCGGTTTTTCTCGATCGTGACGGGACGCTGATCGAAGACGTCGGCTATCTCGACCGCCTCGACAAAATCGCGTGGTATCCGTGGACGATCGATGCCGTGCGCGCGCTGAATCGCGCAGGCTTGCCGGTCGTCGTCGTCACCAATCAGGCGGGCGTCGCGCGAGGGTTTTTCGACGAGACCTTCGTGGATGAGACGCATCGTCACCTCTCAGCGGCGCTGGCAGCGGGCGGCGCGCGCATCGACGCGTATTACTATTGTCCGCATCACCCCGACGGGAAGGTCGAGGCCTACGCGCGGCGCTGCGACTGCCGCAAGCCGGCGACCGGCCTCGTCTATCGCGCGGCGCGGGATCTGGGACTCGATCCCGCGCGTTCGTTCGTCGTCGGGGACACGTGGCTGGATGTCGGGCTCGGTCGAGCGGTCGGCGCACGGAGCATTCTCGTGCGCACTGGGGGCGGCGCCCGGTGGGAAGCGCGCCCGCAGCCCACCCTCACGGCCGACGCCATCGTCGACAACCTCGCGGCGGCCGCGAGCTGGATTCTGACGAATCTGCCATCAATCTGAAATCTCTGAAATCTGCAATCTCGAGATCACCGATGCTTATCGCCCGTTCCGTCCATCCACTCCCAGGCGAATCCGAGCGCAAGGAACGCCTGCTCGCGATCGTCGACGGGTTTTCCAGCCGCCGCATTCTCATCCTGGGCGACCTCATCGCGGACGAGTTCATCTACGGCGACGTGTCGCGCGTCTCGCGTGAGGCGCCGGTCTTGATTCTGAAGTACGACGCGACCGAGATGGTCGCGGGCGGCGCGGGCAACGCCGCGAACAACGTCGCGGCGTTCGGCGCGCAGGCGCGGCTGGTGGGCCTCGTCGGGACCGACGCCGAAGGACGACGGCTGCTGTCCAGTTTTCATCGCGGCGTGGATCGCACGCACGTCGTGCGCGCCCGCGGGTACCGGACGCCGGTGAAGACGCGGATTCTCGCCGGCGGCGTTCACGCCGCGCGGCAGCAGGTGGTCCGAATCGATCGCGAACCCGGCTGGCCGGTCGATCGGGCGGTCAGCGCCGCGCTGGCGAAGAAGATCGGCCCCGCGCTCGATACGTGCGACGCCGTGTTGCTGTCCGACTACGGATCCGGTCTCGTGACGCCGGCGCTGGCGGCCACGATTCGCCGCGCCGTCGCGCGCCGCGCGCGGAGGCGACCGATCCCCGTGCTCCTCGACTCCCGCTACCGCCTGCTCGACTACCGCGGCCTGACGACGTGCACGCCGAACGAGGCGGAAGTGGAGCAGGTGCTCGGCATTCGGATTGATGATGACGCGCGCGCGCTGGAACGAGCGGGACGACTTCTGCTCAGGCGCACGAGGATGCGTGCGGTGCTCGTCACGCGTGGCAGCCGCGGCATGGCCCTCTTTCAACCGGAGCAGCGGACCGTGCACATCCCGATCTTCGGATCGGACGAGGTGACCGACGTCACCGGCGCGGGCGACACCGTGATTGCGACGTTCGGTCTCGCCCTCGCCGTGGGCGCGTCGTTCTACGAAGCGGCGCGGCTGGCGAATTATGCCGGCGGTGTCGTCGTGATGAAGCGTGGGACGGCGACCGTGTCGGCGAAGGAGCTCGGCGACGCGATCACGAGCGATCACGACACGTCGACGGAAAGCTGGTCGCAAGAAGGGCCGGCTCAAGGAAGGCGGAAGTAAGAAGTTAGAAGGCGTGAACAAAATGGGCATCGTCGTTTCAGAAGCAGAGCTGGTCGACGCCGTCGCGCGCGAGCGCACGAACGGCAGGACGATCGCCTTGGCGAACGGCTGTTTCGATCTCCTGCACGTCGGCCACATCCGGTATCTGCAGGGTGCAGCGGCGGAAGCGGATCGCCTGATCGTCGCCGTCAACGACGATCGATCCGTCGCCTCGCTGAAGGGTGAAGGACGTCCGATTCTGCCGTCGGCCGACCGCGCGGAGCTCGTCGCGGCGGTGCGCGGCGTGGATTTCGTCGTGGTGTTCGGCGATCCGAACGTCGAGCGTCTTCTGATGCTCGTGAAGCCCGACGTCCACTGCAAGGGCACCGACTACACCGTGGACTCGGTGCCCGAGCGCGCGGTCGTCTCGGCCTATGGCGGCCGCACGGCGATCGTCGGCGACGCCAAGCACCACGCGACGCGCGAGCTCCTTGCGCGGATTCGCGGCCGACCCCCGAACCCCGAACCCGGAACCAGAACCCCGAACCCAGAACCTGGAACCCCGAACCCCAAGTCCCTTTGACCCGATTCCTCATCGTCCGCTTAGGGGCGTTAGGCGACATCGTCCACGCGATTCCGGTCGCGGCCGCGCTGCGCCGCGCGTTTCCCTCCGCGCGGATCGACTGGCTGGTCAGCGCCAAGCATCGCGCGATCCTCGATTTCGTGCCGGTCATCGACCGCCGGCTCGTCATCAACGACCGAGGCGATGCCTCTGGCGGCACGTCGCTCCTGGCGGCGATTGGCGAGCTGCGGCGGTCGCGCTACGACGTCGCGATCGATCTGCAAGGGCTGATCAAGTCCGCCGTGCTCGCGCGAAGCTCCGGCGCGCGGCGCGTCATCGGGTTCTCGACGCGCTACGCCCGCGAAGGGCTCGCGCGACTCTTCTATACCGAGTCCGTCGATCCCGGCCGCGGCGGGTCCTTCGACGCCGGCGAAACGCGTCACGTCGTCGAGCTGAACTTGCTGCTGCTCGGACCGCTCGGCGTCACCGTGTCGAAGCCGGAGTTTCCGATCGACGCCGTCGATTCTGAGGTGGCGCGCTGGGCGAACCAGCAGTCGGGCGGGCGATATGCGCTCATCAATCCTGGCGCGGCGTGGCCGAACAAGCGATGGGCGCCCTCGCGATTCGCCGCCGTCGCCTCGGCACTGCGCGATCGACACGGGCTGACGTCGATCGTGTTGTGGGGGCCCGGTGAGGAACCGCTCGCGCGGGAAGTCGTGGCCGCGGCGCACGGCGCCGCCGTCCTTTCACCCAAGACGATGATCGGCGATCTCGTTGCCCTGTCGCGCGGCGCTGCGGCCATGATCTCCGGCGACACCGGGCCGGCGCACATCGCGTCGGCCGTCGGCACGCCGCTCGTGGGCATCTACGGTCCCACGCGTCCGGCGCGCAACGGCCCGCTGTCGCCGGCCGGCGTCAGCGTGTCGCGCGACGAGATCTGCCAGTGCCATCACCTGCGTCGCTGCACGCTGGATCGCATGTGCCTGCTCGACATTCAGGTGGACGAAGTGCTGTCCGCGGTGGCGCAGTGTCTTGCCGTCGGGTCGAGCCGTGACTAACCTCGCGGCGCGCCTCGCACGCCTGCGCGTCGCCCTCGTTGAAGCGCTTGCGCGACGGCGTGCCCGCATCGCCGAAGCGCTTGCGCGAAGCCGTGTCGCGCTGGGCTTCGTCTCTGGCGCGATCGTTCTTGCGCTCGCGCGGCCCACACCGACATCGCTTGGGGTCGGCATGTCGATCGCGGCGTGCGGCGAAGGGCTGCGCGTGTGGGCGGCCGGGCATCTGAACAAAGCGCGCGAAGTCACCTCGTCTGGTCCGTACCGCTGGCTCGCGCATCCTTTATATATGGGGTCGTCGATCATGGGCGTCGGACTCGCGATCGCCTCGGCGCACATTGTCGCGGCCGCGCTGATCGCGATCTACCTGGTGACGACGCTCCCGGCGGCGATCAAAACGGAGGAAGCTTTTCTGCGCGGTCGGTTCGGCGACCGTTACGATCGATACCGTCGCGGTGGCGAAGCCGCGCCCAACGCCCAACGACCGCGCCGATTCAGCGCGTCGCGGGCGATCGCGAATCGCGAACATCGCGCGGTAATCGGCTTCGCGGTCGCCGTATTGTTGCTCGTTCTGAAGGCAACGTATAATGGGGTGTTTTGGCGGGCGGGCGGACCGTGACAGGGGCGGTTAGCTCAGTGGTAGAGCACCGGCTTTACACGCCGGCTGCCACAGGTTCGAATCCTGT